>JAZNBP010000081.1:0-1895 GCA_045587085.1 Acutalibacteraceae bacterium
AGTAGGCTCTAAAAATGCAGGAGCCACAAATATGCTCCGTACTCACGGTAAAAAAATGGGGGCTTTAACTTTAATATTCGATGTGTTAAAGGGTGTTATTGCTGTTTTTATTGCAAACTTAATAACAAACATTGTTTCAGGCGATAACTTCGTTTTAAGAATGATACCGTTTGTTGCAGGTCTTTTTGTTATACTCGGACACAACTTCCCCGTATTTTTCAATTTCCGCGGTGGAAAAGGAGTTGCAACAAGCCTTGGGGTTGTTCTTGCTTTAAACTATAAGGTCGCTTTAATTGTTGCTTTATTTGCTCTTTTGGTTATGGTAATTACTCGTTATGTTTCATTAGGCTCTGTTTTAGCCGGAGTTCTATATGTAGCAGTTGACCTTACATATATGATTTTTACGGATAATTTCTATTATCCTGAATTGATTTTTACTGTTTTGGTGGGAGGTCTTTTGATTTTAAGACACCATCAAAATATCAAACGTCTTTTGAACGGAACGGAAAATAAATTAGGTCAAAAAAAGAAGGATTAAAGGAGAATTTTATTATGAAGATAGCTGTAATAGGTTCCGGTAGTTGGGGTACTGCAGTCGCATTAAGTCAGGCAAAAAAAGGATATGAAATATATCTTTGGTCGTGGCAGCAGGAAGAAACCGACAGATTAAACCGTGACCGCGAAAATAAAGAATTTTTACCGGGAATTAGCCTCCCTCCCAATATAATCTGTTCTCATAATACAGAAGAATGCGTTAATAATGCAGACATTGTAATCTGTGCTGTCCCCTCCCCTGCTACAAGAACAACTGCAAAATCACTTTCGCCTTATATAAAAAAAGGTCAGATTTTACTTAACATCTCAAAGGGTCTTGAAAACGATTCATTAAAAACTTTAGCAGAAGTATTGAAAGAGGAAATACCTCAGGCTGAAATTGCCGTTATGAGCGGTCCTTCCCACGCAGAAGAGGTAAGCCGTGATTTACCGACTACAAACGTCGTTGCGGCAAACGATTTAAAAACAGCTCAATTCATTCAGGACACTTTAATGAGCGAAAATTTCAGGCTCTATACAAGCACAGATATTTTAGGTGTTGAGCTTGGCGGAGCTTTAAAAAACGTTATCGCACTTTGTGCGGGAATTTCTGACGGCTTAGGCTACGGTGATAACACAAAGGCAGCTTTAATGACACGAGGCATTGCAGAGATTTCACGTTTGGGTGTTAAAATGGGTGCAAAGCCTGAAACCTTTATGGGTTTGTCAGGTATCGGCGACCTTATCGTAACCTGTACAAGTATGCATTCAAGAAACCGACGTGCAGGTATATTAATCGGCAAAGGAAAGTCGCTTTCTGAGACCTTAGAGGAAGTCCATATGGTAGTTGAAGGTGTTAACACAGCCAAAGCTGCACTTGCTCTTTCTGAAAAATATGACGTTTTAATGCCTATCGTAAAAGAGGCAAATGAAATCCTTTTCGACGGTCAGCCTGCTTCTCAAGCAGTTTTGGACCTTATGACGAGAGATAAAAAAAGCGAATAAATGGAATTTTAAACAACGTTTCTTTTTCAAAGGGATGTTAAAAAACTCAGGAACGCAAAAAGGCTTTAAAATTAAAGAGAAATCGAATTTTTCGATTTCTCTTCATTTTTTTATTTTTTGAAGTATTATATTTTGCCTTTTTGCGTTCCTGAGTTTTTTAACATCCTTTTTTTTATACAAATTAATGGAATATCAAAATAGGCATTGACAAACTTAAAAAAGATTGTTATAATATTAACAAAGTCGTAAATATCCTTATTATGACTTAGTTTTAGTCACACAAGACTATAAGATTTTTTTATGTTTCAGACAAACTTTAAAATGTAAATAAAGGAGAGATTTTTCAAGATGAGCAA
>JAZNBP010000082.1:0-4780 GCA_045587085.1 Acutalibacteraceae bacterium
TTACGAGTATTTTAACAAAGCTACAGCGAGAAATACTTGTTTCAAAATCTGATTCAAGTCTAAATGCTTTGGCTAAGGAGATTTTATGAAAAAAGCATTTTCACTTTTTTTGTGTTTAATACTTTTGTGTTCACTATTTGCCTTTTCCACATTAGCGGCAGGCGATACAGTTGAAAAGGGTATATTCAAAATAGAAACAGTTACCGCTATAAACGGGGATACGGTTATAGTGCCGGTTACCATAACCGAAAACCCCGGTATTATGGCAATTACTATTAATTTCACCTATGATTCAAGCACACTTGAATATGTAAAATACAGTAAGGGCGATATTTTTATAGATTACGGTGTAAAGGCTTTTCCTGAGGAAAACCGCATTCGCTTTGTTAATTGCGAAAGCAATGATATGAAAAAAGACGGTACCTTTTTAAGCCTTCATTTCAAGGTTAAGGACACTGCAAAAATGGGACTTAGCGAAATCGGTATTAGATATTCAAAGGGTGATTTTTGTAATTATGACCTTCAAAAGGTTATGCCTACAGTAATCAACGGCGGTGTTGATATAGCCTTTAACGGCAGTAATTGCGAGCATACAAGCTATGGCGATTGGCAAGAGGTAACGCCTGCTACCTGCGAGCAGCAGGGGGCAGAGCAACGTTCTTGTAAAACCTGCGGCCATACCGAGCAAAAGGTTACAGACAAGCTTTCACATAACTATTCAAAGGAATGGACGGTGCTTACCCCCGCTACTGAGGAATCGGTAGGATATATGGTAAGGTATTGTTCATATTGCAAGGGATATACCGATAAAATTGAGTATAGCTTAGAGCAAAGTAAGGATGAAGGCTTCAATAATGTCGAGGGCGAGCAGATAGATAAAAACGAACATAGCGACTTTATTGATGAAGCCATCGAAAAAACAGAAAAAAAGAAAAACGAAGCTAAAGTTACTGCTTTCGATAAAATAAAAGAGGTAATACCTGCTATTGATATAATCCTTAAAATATTTGAAAAGATATTACTTTTTATTTTGGCAATATTCTTTATATAAACTAAAACTCCCAACTGAAAAGTTGGGAGTTAAATTTTTATTTTTTTGTAAGTAGTGCAATTATTGATGAATAAATTTTTGCAGGGTCATCAATAAATTTGTTTTTTATGAAGTTTGCCTGTTCTTCGTCTGCTACCATAAGCTTAACACTCATAAAAACATCTGTACCGTCAAGTGCCGAGCAGGTGATAAAGCTACGGTCACCCTCACGGGTGAACTTTATATCGGTTTCCTTGGCGTTTTTATATCTTGCAACCATTTTAAGGGTGGCTGTGTGGGCACGCTCCTTAACTACTATGGGAAGACTGGTTTTTAAGGTGTCGGCTACCTCTTTACCTAAAGGAAGCAGAGTATATAGCTTTTCTTTTTGGTCGGTACATTTTATATGACCGTTTTTTTCCAAGGCAGAGATAGAATCGATTACTTCAAAATAGTTGGCAATTTCTTCGTAGTGTAATGTTTCAGCCAACTGCTGTGCGGGTACAGGCTCCTGTATTGCAGAAAGAATATAGCATATTAAAATTCTGATTTCCGCAATGCTGAAGAGACCGCCAATAGGGTTTACTCCTGCAGAGAGGGCATCCTTTTCCAAAATTGTCAACTCCTTTTCTAAAGTAATGCTTTGGCTTAACCCAAAAATGCGTCGTGAACGGCAGTAACAGCCTTGTCTGCATATTTTGCGTCAATAAGAACAGAAATTTTGATTTCGCTTGTAGAAATCATTTGAATGTTGATGCCTGCATCACAAAGAGCTTCAAACATCTTGGAAGCAACGCCAGGGTTAGATTCCATACCTGCACCTACAATAGATACCTTGCTTATGGTTTCGTCAATGCTTAAATCCTGATAGTTTAGGCTGTCCTTGATAGCGTTTATAGCTTCTACTGCCTGAGCACTCTGGTCTTTAGATACGGTAAAGGTAATGTCTTTTGTACCGTTTCTGCCAACCGACTGTAAAATAATATCAACATTAACCTTGTACTGTGCAAGATTGTTGAAAATTTTGAAAGCGATACCGGGAGTGTCCTGAAGACCGATAATTGAAATGCGGGCAACATTATTGTCCTTTGCAACGCCCTTGATTAAAGTTTTTTCCATTTTTACTATCTCCTTTACGATTGTACCGGGTTTATTCTCAAGACTTGAAAGTACTTCAAGCTCAACATTATATTTTTTAGCCATTTCTACCGAGCGGTTGTTAAGAACCTGTGCACCCAAGGTTGCAAGCTCTAACATTTCGTCATAGCTGATTTCATCCATTTTCTTAGCAGTTGGAACCTTTCTCGGGTCTGCCGAATAAACACCGTCAACATCGGTATAAATCTGACATAAATCAGCTTTCATAGCAGCGGCAATAGCAACAGCACTTGTATCAGAACCGCCACGGCCAAGGGTTGTGATATCGTCATACTTATTAATACCTTGGAAGCCGGCTACAATTACAATGTTCTTTTTAGAAATTTCATTTTTAAGTCTTTCGGTATCAAGACGCTTGATGCGTGCAATAGAGTGATGAGAATCGGTCACAAAGCCTGCCTGCCAACCAAGAAGTGACTTTACAGGGCAGCCGAGTGTCTCAATCGCTATTGCAAGTAAGGCTATGGAAATCTGTTCGCCAGCTGAAAGAAGCATATCCATTTCTCTTTTAGAGGCAGTGCCGTTGGGATTGATTTCAAGTGCCTTTTCAATTAAATCATCGGTAGTATCGCCTTGAGCAGATACTACAACTATTACATCGTTACCTTTTTTGTAGTCTTCAATAATGCGGTTTGCTACATTGAAAACCCTTTCGGCGTTAGCAACGGATGAACCGCCGAACTTTTTAACTATTAATGACATATTTTAACCTCCACGGAATAAAAATTAAGATAATACCTGTAAAACCTTACTGTTTTCAAAGCTGTTAAGCAGACTGTCAAGTGCTACTTTTGAAACAGGCTTTGTTATGAATACGATTTCGTTTTCAAAAGTATTTTTTGTATAGCCTTCTGTTTTATCCTTGAAAACGGCTTCAAATTGCTTTTCTAAATCCCCAAAATTCTGAGAAGTGAGACGCACAAAGAATTTGCCGATACGGTCAAAGTCTTGCTCGGCAGTATTACTATCGCCGTCTGCCCAAGAAAGATACTTTCTAGCATTTAAATGCTTTGCACAGTCAAGAATATCTGCTACAACTGCACTGGCTGTAGCTTCCTTACCGGCACCTTTTCCGTAAAAGACAACCTCACCTGTCATATCACCGGTTACCATAACTGCATTAAATACGCCGTTTACACCCGAGAGTATACAGTCACGGCTTACAAGAGTTGGAGCAACGCTTGCAGTAATTTTTCCGTTTTCCAGCTTTTTGGTGTTGGCTATAAGCTTGATTACATAGCCAAAGCTGTCTGCCGCTTCAACATCCTTTAAGGTGATATTTACAATTCCTTCGGTTTTAACCTGCTCGGGATAAATATGCTTTCCAAAGGCAAGGGCTGCCAAAATGCAAATTTTACGGCAGGCATCGTGACCTTCAATATCAGCGGTGGGGTCCTTTTCTGCATAGCCCAAATCCTGAGCTAGTTTTAATGCTGAATCAAAAGGCATATTATCCACTATCATTTTATTTAAAATAAAGTTAGTAGTTCCGTTTAAAATACCTGAAATTTCTGTAATTTCGTTAGCGGACATACACTGAGCAATGGGACGGAGTACGGGAATACCGCCGCCAACGCTTGCTTCAAAAAGGAAATTAACATTCTTTTCCTCTGCAATTTTTATAAGCTCGGCACCCTTGGCTGCCACAAGCTCTTTATTGGAGGTTACAACACTTTTTCCTGCTAACAATAAGCGTTTAACAAAATCATAAGCGGGGTTTAATCCACCCATAGCCTCTGCTACAATCTTTACATCCTTATCGTTTAATATAATTTCAAAATCCTTAACGAATTTATCGCTATAGGAAAGCCCGTCAAAATCACGCAAATCAAGTATATATTTTACATTTACATCATCTTTGACAGCCTTTTTCATACGGTCAGGGAAATTTATAAGTATCTCGGCAACGCCCGAGCCTACAACACCGTGACCCATTATTGCAACATCTATCATTTTAACCTCCGAGCTAAAAGCTGATTACGATATAGAAATTCATTTTACAAGTAAATATTATTATATTACAAAACCGAATTAAAATCAATACAAAATTTGAATTTTTTTGCGTAATTAAGCCGAATTTTAAAACGAATACGTCTTTTAAGTCAGGTGACCGAGCAGACGAGACTGCATATTATGTATTAGATTTCAATGCTTAGGCTTTATCGGAGTGATAAAAATGCAAGAGTATTTTATTGTGACGGGAACCATTACCTATGCACTAAAAGCTAAGGATATTTTGCGAAAAAATGGATTTAATGCAATGGTACAAAAGCTTTCCTTACAGGAAGAAAACATAGGCTGCGGTTACGCCGTTCTTATAAGAGGAAATATTGAAAAAGCTATGGAAATTCTTAAAAAAGCAGAGGTTAAAGTTTTAAAAATTATACCAAAAAAATTTTAAAGGAGTGAAATATCACTCCTTTTTTGAAAGGCAAAAATATGATTTATTTTGATAATGCGGCGACAAGCTTTAAAAAGCCGGAAACGGTTATAAATGCGGTTAAAAATTCACTTACACAGCTTAGTGCAAATCCGGGTAGAGGCTCACACAAGCTATCTATTGCGGCGGCAGAGCAAATATATCTTGCACGC
>JAZNBP010000083.1:0-12874 GCA_045587085.1 Acutalibacteraceae bacterium
TGCATCGGCAACGACTGTAATCAAAAGGGGTATAACGGAAACAAACCCTGCGGTTAGCAAAACTATCTGCAAATATATTATAAACGCAGTAGCACATGAAGCCAATAATTGAGCTAAAATAATATTAGATTTTCGATAGACACCATATTTTAGACCATCAAAGGAATTAAGAAATATAACCAAAAACAGCGCATATACGGCATACATAAACCAGTTTCCTTTTTGAACAAAAGGCAAAACAATAAAATCGTTGTATTTATTAATCCAAGCATACGCAAAAACAGCTGTTTCTGAAAGCACCAAAACGATTGTTATCAACGAGCGTAAGGTTTTTTTAAACTGCTCATTACTATTTTTCAAAAAAATCACATCCTTGAAATATTACATCGGAAACTTTAAGAATTAATCCACTTTTGTTTTTTTGAAGATATTTTTAACTGTCCAAAATCCTGTCTGTAAAAGCCCTCTAAAGCTTTTAAATATGCAGAAATAAAGAATAAACAGAACAACAAGAATAAAAATTGCAGCAACTGCCGAAGTTAAGAACCATATAATAAAATTGCTGCTTGAAACACCAATTGGTAAAAGTGAACCAATGCCCTGAACTACAATAATAATAACAACATTTATAAGATATTTCAATATATCAAGCCAAGGAAAACAGTTAAAGGCTTTTTTATACACTACCATAGGTAGATAAATAAAGCTTACTAAAAGTGGAGAAATCGCGGCTGCTATTAAAACGCCTTTAATTCCTAAATTAAATTTAAGAAGTATAAAAGAAAGTGTAATCGTAATAACGGCTTCAATAATTGAATTTAACTGTAATTCCTTATAAAGTACATATATATCCTTTAATAAATATAACGGTCTTCGGGCAATATTATGGAAGAAAACAAACAACAGACACATTAATGAAACTGAGTCAAATAATTTATTTTCGCCAACCCAAATGGTTATAAACGGATTAATGCAGAAGGCCAATGCAAGAGTAAGAAACGTTGCGATAAAGAAATACATTGTAGTTATTTTTTGGAATGTATCAAATGTGGCTTTATCGTTTCGTTTTTCGTTTAAAAGGTTTCCGAGGCTTGCCATAATAGCAATACCGGACTGATAAATAAAGTCGCTCAGGTATTTAGTTATATATTTGTAGTTCGAATATATTATTACCGAAATAGGATTTATAAAAGCCGATATTAATAAAGCACCAATATTTTCCTGAACAGCAGAAATGATTTTGAATACAAATATATGGCTCATACCTTTAAGCTTCAAACCCCTGTCGGGCTTAATTGTTTTAAGCCAAGGATATTCTCGGAATACTATCTTATTTAGATGCAAATTCATAACAATCCTTAATACGATAGAAAAACAAAGAACCAACAAATAGGAAACACCGACATAAATCAAAACAATTTCCATTATTGTTTCAGCAATTTTATAGCCATAATTTTGAAGATTCATTTTATATAGCTTCTGGTCAGCTGTGAGTAAAAATCTCGGAGCAAACATAAAATACTCAACAAGACTTTTGATAAGGAACAAAACGAAAACCTCTTGCATATAAATGCCCGAAAGCTTATTACCCTTTGCAAGATATGGCAAAAAGAAGGAGATTGCAATACCCGCAATAAAGATAATATAACAAACATTTCTAAGCATTTTTTTAGAAAGCGAGTAATATTTGCAAATCGAATCACGGTCTTCTGCAATTATTAGTTTGTAATAAATCTTTTGCACTAATGACCCTATTCCCGCCTCTGCTATTGATAGATATGCAAATAGCTGAAAGAATAACTGATTGAGTGCATAGATATTTTCATCCATGCTTGATTGCCATACTCGAACTCGGAAAAAACCGAGTATTACAAATACAGCAAACGGTACTATGCTTGTTATCAAGTTAAAAAGTGAATTTTTTGTTCTCATATTTATTTTTTACCGAACTTTTCGATTATAGCATCAACAATTCTCTCGCTTGCGTGACCGTCGCCATAAGGATTGGAAGCCTTGCTCATACGCTCATACTCGTCTTTATCGTTTAAAAGACGCATAGTCTCGTTATAGATAACATCGCTGTCAGTACCAACAAGCTTTAATGTGCCGGCATCTATGCCTTCGGGACGCTCTGTTGTATCGCGGAGTACCAAAACAGGTTTTCCGAGAGACGGAGCTTCCTCTTGAATACCGCCACTATCAGTCAAAATGATGTGTGACAGATTTTGGAAGTTGTGAAAATCAAACACTTCTAAGGGCTCTATCAGCTTAACGCGGTCGCAGTCGCCAAAAATTTCATCTGCGGCAGCACGTACAAGTGGGTTTTTGTGTATTGGGTAAATCACCTTTATTCCCTCTACCTCGTCAAGAACACGGCGGATACCTCTGAAAATATTACGCATGGGCTCGCCCAAATTTTCACGTCTGTGCGCGGTAAGAAGTATCATTTTATCGCCCTGTAGCCATTCAAGTTCAGGGTGAGTATAGTTCTCGTCAACCGTAGTACCCATCGCATCAATAGCAGTATTACCGGTGATATAAATCTTTTCGGGGTCAATATTCTCCTTTAAAAGATTATCTCGGCTAAGCTCGGTTGGAGCAAAGTACATATCGGTCATACAGTCAACCATTTGTCTGTTCATCTCCTCAGGATAAGGAGAATATTTATTGTAGGTTCTAAGACCTGCTTCAACGTGACCTATTGCCACCTGATTGTAGAAGGCCGCAAGACCTCCCGCAAAGGTAGTGGAAGTATCCCCGTGAACCAATACAATGTCGGGCTTTGCCTCTTTTATAACCTTATCAACACCCGAAAGTGCACCGTTAATAATATCAATAAGAGTTTGTCCCTGCTTCATCATATTAAGGTCGTAATCGGGAGTAATTTTAAAGGTTTCAAGCACCTGGTCAAGCATTTCCCTGTGCTGAGCTGTAACACAAACGATACTCTCAATCTCCTCACGTTTTTCAAGCTCCTTTACAAGAGGAGCCATTTTAATAGCTTCTGGACGAGTACCAAATATACTCATAACTTTGATTTTGTTCATTTGCAATAACTTCCCTTCGGATTAGTTGTCAGTGTATAAATCAATATGGTCAATGCAGAAGAATTTTAATATATTATTAATTTTATCTACATCGTCCTTTGATTCAACCTTTACAAACGAAAAGCCTTTTTTCATCTCAGCCATAAAATTAATGTAAAATTCTTCCAATTCACCTGCAAGAAGTTTTTTATTAAACATTCTTACATCTTTACCGTAATACAAAACGAGGTCTGTTGGAAGCTTTTTAATAAAAAGAGTTCTTTTAATTTTATTATGAAAGAAACTATAAAGTGAATCGAGAAAAACATTATCCTCGACAGAAGAATATCTTTTTTCAATTATAAATTTCACAATTTTTTCTTTATTCGCAGTTTCATTCATAGAATATAACGGCTTATATTCTATACCTAACTTGTTGAATAAACGAAATAAAAAATATTGAATGTTATAGAGTGGGATATTATAAAAACGCATCAAACGCAAAGCTGTGCGTAATTCGCCGTTTATCACATTTAGTTTGCCCAATTCATTATTAATATAATTACCGCTATGAACCCTATATTTAAGGAGTGGGAAATTTGCTTTTCGGTAATTAAGCATTTTAATACCATTTTCACTATAATTAAGCCAAAATGGCGTATTCCAGATAAGATAGCTATTTAAAACTTGTTCTTTAAACACATCGGCTTTATGAAAGGCAACATCACAGAAAAGATTTCTTCCAAGCCATAAAAGCTGTAATGGCAGAATATGGTTTGAAATATGATAGTTCCTAACAATCTGTTTGCCGATAGGGTTATCATTTTCATCAATTAAAAGTAAATCACCCAATATTCCGTCAAGGCTTGGGTTATCAGTCAGATAGGAAATACAGTCTGCAAAAAAAGTATTTGAAGGAAGCAGGTCGTCAGAATGAAGTATAAAAATAAAATCTCCTGTAGCATATTTACTTCCGTGAATAATAGCATTAAGCTGATCTGCATTAGACTGCTCTTTATATATAATTCTATCCTGTGACTCTGTGGATACAATTTCTTTTAAAATTTCGTTTGTATTATCGGTAGAGCCGTCATTAATAACTATCCATTCCCAATTTTCGTATGTTTGATTTTTGAGGGAAAGATAGGTGCTTTTTATACTTTCGGCATCATTGTATGAAGGAGTAATAACCGATATTTTCATATATTAAAGCCTCCATTTTGCAATTCATGAATAATTCGTTGACAAACATTTCCGTCATTCATAGTACTGTATTTGCGGTTAAATTCTTCTGTAGACACCGCAAATTCATTTAAAACTTCATCTATGTTTTCAAAAAGTTGATAAAGCTCATTTTTACTAAAAGCCACAGGTCCGGGTAAATCCTTATTGAAATCAAGATATAAGCCGCCTCGGCTTTCTGAGTATTCCTTATAATCATACGCATAGAAAATAGTAGGTTTGTGTAAAAGCGAATAATCAAAGCAGATTGAGGAATAGTCAGTAATAAGAATATCGGCTAATGCGAGCAATTCATTCAGATTGCTATAGTCACAGGCATTAATTACATTATCAGTAAATAGGTTTTTATCTATTTTTTGGGCAATAAGCGGATGCAGACGTATCAATACCGTATAATTATCGGTGATATTGTTGGGAAGGTCAATACCGATATTGTCTTTATCTAATTCCCAATCTCTGAATGTAGGTGCATAAAGGACTATCTTTTTATCATCAGCTATACCAAGTTTGGCTTTAATACTCGGTATATCAAAATGTTTAAACAGTGCATCGGTTCTGGGATTGCCCAAAAGCTTAGTTTTACAGGTATATCCGCTTGAGCTTTTTAATACTCGACTTTCAAATTCACTAGAGCTCACAACATAATCCCAGTCCAAAGTATGCTCAAGACGTGCTAGATTGTCGGGATTAGAAATATCAAGTCCCATTTTTTTAAGCGAAATACTATGCCAAAGCTGAATATAGATTTGATTTTTACGTTTTTTTAGTATAGAACCTAATGATTGACAGGTAAATAAATATTTGTATGTAGCTAAATGGTAATATGCCTTAAGGCTTCGTACATAGGCAAAATCACCATTGGCCAAATTACTGACATCGGCATTTTTATCTACAATAAAAACGAGTTTATAGTCTAAATTATTATCCTTAATGTATTTGTAAATATAGTATGGGTTATCTGTAACCTTATATCTTGTGGATTGAAAAACGATTTTTTTTTGGTTTATAGGTAAAAACCTAAAAAAAGCATTAATAGCAACACTGATTATTTTTTTTATCATAATTCTCTCCTTATTCTATAAAGCAAGCACAAATAATGATGTATATTACATAGAATAATCGTTTTCCTTTTTGAAGAAAGGAAACCATAATATATTTATTGCATTATTAATAATTGCGTTAGTATGGCAGTTTGCGAAAGAACTAAAGAAATAATTCATATTAAACGCGGATTTTTAATAAATAACATCCAGTAAATTATTTGTTAAATACATCTGTGATATAATTGTCAATCAAATTTATCATATTGTTTGTATTGCTTGTAAAAGTATTCGGCACAAATGTAGAGGCTTTTTCTAATACCTCTGCTAAGGTATTATCATCATAAAGAGCCAGTATAAAACCTGATTTAGAGAAAGAGTCAATAATTTGCAATTGATGGTTATTGGTATGCTCATTAAACTTTTTAAGCCTAGGACAAGCTATTACTTTTTTGCCAAGCTTTAAAGGCGCAATTATAGAACCTACACCGCCGTGTGTAATAACAATATCAGCTTTTTTTGTTAGAACTTCTAATTCATCCATAGGAATCAAATCAAAAATTTTCATATTATTTGATTGGAATTTTGTATAACCCGCTTGCACAATAACCTCATCAGTAATAGAACCTTTTTTAATTAGTTCCTCAATGTATTCTAAAAGGCGTGGCATAGGCTTATCCTGTGTTCCTAATGTAACTAATATCATAAAATCACCTTTTTAATAAATCCAACCACCAAAAACAGCATTTGGATAAATTTTAAGCATATCCTCCCATTGTACAATAAAAAGATTTGCAATGGGATAAATTAATCTTCCGGTCAAAGTTTTGGTTTTGCTGTTAGCAAATGTTTCAATAAAAACTATTTTACTACCAAAAAGCTTCCCAATATAACAAAACGGTATAGCGGTATGAGCTCCGGTTGATACGATAACTTTTGGCCTTATTTTTAAATACAAATAGAACGCTTTTAGAAAATTATAAGAAAATTTAAAAATATAGCTTAAAGGATAATCCTTAGTTCCAAAAACAAGATAATTAACTTTATAATTATTTTTTAGTTTTATTGTTGATTTGGTTTTTTCGGTAATTAAATGGTAATCATATTTTTCAAATAATGGTTTTAGTTGTAACAATTCGGACAAATGTCCGCCGGTACTTGAAACAAAAAGCACTTTCTTCATAAAATCCCTCCCAAAAAATATAAACCCAAAGCCTAAACTGGTTTTTATTTAAATTATCCTTATTTACGCATAATAATCTTTCTAAAAAGAGATGCTTTTGCTTTTGTTGTTATTCTAAGCTTTAAATAAGTATTGATTTTTCGGGCAAGAGGCTTTTTATTGTCAATCCAGGTACCTGTGAAAACATGGATAGAAACAGATTCCTTTGAAGGATTGCAAAGGATATTATCGGGATATACTACAATACCCTCATCAATTGTTTGAAATTGATTACCTGTTTTGCATCCGTAATTGTTAATAAGAATATCCGAAACCGATATAGTATTATTGCTCTTGAAATCAAAAGAATAACTGTCTAATTTATCATAGTAATCAAGCATTTCTTTTACAAAGGGGTGACCCTTTTCTGCACCAAAAACGGCTGTGAAAGGAAAATCTGGATTCTCAAAGCCCACAAACGCACGGTGTTTTAAGAATTTATCAAAATTATCAAGAATTAAAACATCGGTATCAAGATAGATACCACCGTGCTCATAAATGACTTTGGCACGTATATAATCGCTAACATATGCCCATTTTTTTGCTTTATAAGCCGCTTTTACGAATGGATTGGAATTAATATCAAAATTTTGTTCGTTCCATTCTATGATTTCATAGTCTTTTAAATGGTTTTTCCATGTTGCCATACATCTTTTAATAGCATCGGATTTAGCGGCGCCACCAACCCAGACATAGTGTATTTTTTTGGGTATCATTATAATCACCTATGTTTATAGTAATAAAAATAATCTGTTATTTGGGTAAAGCTATATTTTTGCTTGTTTCAAAGCTATAGGATTTGCTAATGATACAAGCAATTTGATATCGAGTTAAGCATCTTTATATGAGGTTTGATTATCCAGCATAGAATATAAATTAATTACTACGATTGCAAGATATATACTTACAGCAGGCGCTACAAGTGTATGACCCGCTAAAAAAGCAACAAATAAAGTTATAATTATTGAGTATATGTGCATGATTTCATTTTTCATATATAAAATGCTCTTAATTTTTTTGAAGAATTTTTTTATGCAAATTACTGCAAATATACCTATAAAAGCAATATAAATTAAAAAACCTAAAATTCCGTAATTAATAAAAATAGCAATAAAATCCATTTCTATATGCTGAATAAAAACTTCGCCGTCAGCAGTTTTGAAATTATATCCCATACCCAATAATTTCTGAGTTATAGAGGCTTTATCATATGCAATGAGTGCTGGTTTAGAAAAAATTAAGCGATTACTTAAGAGGGAATTTGCGGTATTAAAAAGTTTGGTTTTAAAATCTGTATGGGATGAATTTTGATTTGTACTATCACTTGAATTTAAATTTTCTTCGCTTGTGGAAAAATCCAGTTGAGCAGAATATGTGTTAATTAAATTTTGTTTTATAGGAGAGTTGAGATTGAAAACTACTGCGATGATTAATAATAACGATACACATTGTGAGATAAGCTTAAGGTTGTAGGAATCCTTCGATACTATATATTTAAAAATATATAAAACTAAAAGCAAGCTAATAACACAAATCAAGCTTATAAAAGGTACCTTTGTTCCAATATATAGTGCTGAAAATACAACCAAAAAGAAAACAATAAGCTTCAAAACTAAATTTCTAATATCTATAGCGTATATAACGGCAATAGGCGCCAAGGAAGAAACTATTGCACCAACTTCATTTCCTGCATAAAACCAACCGCAGTAACCCGCACCATAATTATAGGTTACAAAACTGGTTGAGGTTATCACTGATAGGAAAATACTTCCTGAGTATATAATAAAAACGGTTGCGAGGGTTTTATTACTGATAGTAAATTTTTCGCCTATATAAAGCGCAAAAAAGAAGAGTATTACGAACAATAAATAGAATACTTTAAAAAACATCTTTGTGTTTTCAAAAATGGTATTTAGACCGTTAAAATATGTGCTTGACAAAATGCTGGCAGCACCAAATAAACCAATTCCTATATATGAGAGTGCCAGTGTTTTTTTTCGAGGTCCTTTATATAAAAAAAGTAAATAAAAACCTGCAAACGCAACAAATAAAATTCTAAATATAACTCCTATTGTCAACGGTGAGTCTGAAAATCTAGTCATCAGAGAGGTCAAAAAATCCAATAAGGGCTGAATTAAAATATATATTTGAGCAATAAAGGTTATTTTGTTTTTTGAGGCAAATGATTTCATTTTAAAAAATTCCTTTGTTCTATATATTGTTAATAAGCTTAATCCATTGTTCTTTTACATTTGGCAAGGAGTATTTTTCAGCATTTTGCCTACCGGCTTTTCCTAATTTTGTGCGGTAATCAAAGTCGGTGATAAGCTTATCAATAGCATTTGCCATATCAGATAAAGAACGGTTGTTAATAAGAAAACCATTTTTATTATTAGAAAGTATTTCGCAGGCGCCGCGGGCGCTGTCAAAAGCCACACAAGGAAGCCCGAAACTTTGGGCTTCTATAAGAACAAGTCCGAAGGATTCGGTATGAGAAGCCATAACATAAACTGAAGAAGTACTTAACATGCGGTTAAGTTCTTCTCGGTTTTTAAAGCCGTGAAGAATTACATTCTGTTCCAGCCCTAACTGTTTTATTAATTCCTCTATTTCAGAGTGACATTCGCCGTCACCCGCAATATGCAGTTTCCAATCAGGATGCTTTTTATAAACCAAAGCAAAAACTCTAATAAGGTCGTCCATACCCTTTTCGGGTGACAGTCTTCCTACAGAAATAATATTTTTTTCGGTAAGTTGGGAGAGTGATTTAGGGATATATTCAAGGTGATGGGGGATATAATGACATTTAACCTTGCCGACCACCCTGTCCTTATAAAAGTCTGTAAGCTCTCTTGAAACAGGCATAAAATAATCCATATTTCGCACGGCATTAATTTGCTTTTTTATATATTTTTTATCGCCGTTATGGTGATTATGCTCCTGAGCTATGAGAACCGTACCTTTTTTTGCATTGTTTGTCAGAAGCTTATGGTATAAATAACGTGAAGAAATAATGATATCTGCATCAAGATTTTTAATTGCTTTTTTCATCAAAGCTGAACGCAGATATAAAATTTTTATACTTTTAAAGCCCTCACGAAATAAAGAAGCAATATTCTTATTTCGTATAGCAGATTTAAGCTCAGCCCTATTAGGAACGAGATTTTCTGTAAGATATGTTATTTTTATTTTTGGATTTATATCAAAAGCTGGTTTATCATAAAGCTTGTAAAAACAGATTATCTCCACATCACAACAATCACAAAGAAGATTGGCTTCTGAAATAACCGCGCGTTCAACGCCACCGTAACCCAAGTGCAAAACCAAAAAAGCTACTTTTTTCACAACCACACACTCTCTACATATTTTTTCATTTTATATTATAGCAAATCGCATCATCTAAGTCAATAAAGATTATATAAAATAGTGATATTATAATTATAAAAAGCAACCTTTCAAAAATGAAAAGTCGCTTTAATTATTATTTTGCAAGGTATATTAGCAAAACTGAAATATCCGCAGGGCTGACACCCGAAATTCGGGATGCCTGACCAATATTTTTCGGAGCTATTTTCTTTAGCTTTTCCACAGCTTCAAGTCGAAGTCCTTTAATACTGTCATAATCAATATCGGCAGGAATAAGACGGTTTTCAAGTCTTAGCATTTCATTAACCTGAGCCTGCTGACGGGTGATGTATCCCTCGTATTTAATTTCAACCTCAACCTTTTCCTTAACACTAAACGGAAGCTCGGGACGGTCCTTGTCAAACGGAGCCAACACATCATAGCTTAACTGTGGACGCTTAATTAAATCCGAAAGACGCATACCTGTTGTCATTACCGCAGTACCCTTTTCCTCCAAAAGCTTATTGAGTTCGGGATTTGGAGCTAAAAATGTGGATTTTACACGCTCGATTTCCTTTTCCTTAAGCTCAGTACGCAGTCTGAAGGCACGATACTCATTTTCAGAAACAAGACCAATTTTATAGCCTATCGGCATAAGTCTTTCATCGGCGTTATCCTGACGCAGAAGAAGTCTATACTCGCTTCGGGACGTCATCATTCTGTAAGGGTCCATACAGCCCTTTGTTACAAGGTCATCGATAAGCGTGCCAATATACGAGGACGAGCGTGAAAGCACAAGTGGCTCCTCCCCTTTTATTTTAAGGGCAGCGTTAATTCCTGCTATCAGTCCTTGAGCCGCCGCCTCCTCATAGCCTGATGAACCGTTGAACTGCCCTGCACCGTAAAGACCGTCAAGCTCTTTCATTTCAAGTGTAGCATTCAAAAACAAGGGGTCAACACAATCATACTCAATAGCGTAGGCATTACGCATAATTTTAACATTTTTAAGGCAAGGAATTGTTTTATAAAGCTCAATCTGTACCTCTTCAGGAAGTGACGATGAAAGCCCTTGCAAATACATTTCCTCAGTATTTTCTCCGCAAGGCTCAATAAAAAACTGATGTCTTTGCTTGTCAGCAAAACGCATAATTTTATCCTCTATACTTGGGCAATAGCGAGGACCCACACCCTCAATCTCGCCTGCATACAGCGGAGAGCGACCGATATTTTCGGTAATTACACGCTTGGTTTCATCATTCGTATATGAGATATGGCAAACAACCTTATTTTCAGGTCTGTCCTGTGTTGAAAAGCTGAACGGTACGGTTTGCTCGTCACCCGGCTGTACCTCAAGAGACGAAAAATCAATGCTGTCACGTGCTACTCTTGCAGGAGTTCCGGTTTTAAAACGGCGAAGCGGTACACCCAACCTTTTAAGAGCCAAAGACAGCTCATTTGCGGCAATAGCACCGTCAGGACCTGAGGGAAAATTAACCTCACCCACATATATTTTACCGCCCAAAAATGTACCTGTTGCAATAATTACGGCACTGGCAGTAAAATCCGCACCTAATGAGGATACACAATGCCAAAGCCCGTTTTCTTTATAAATATCAACGATTTCACATTGCTTAACATCTAGATTTTCCTGAAGCTCTACAATATGCTTCATATAACCGCTATAGGCTCTGCGGTCTACCTGAGCACGAAGTGAATGAACAGCAGGGCCTTTGCCAAGATTAAGCATACGGCTTTGAAGTGTGTGCTTGTCCGCCGCCTTGCCCATTTCACCGCCAAGAGCGTCAATCTCACGCACAAGATGTCCCTTTGCGGTACCGCCTATTGAGGGATTGCAAGGCATATTACCTATCCAATCAAGTGTTACAGTAAACATAACCGTGCTAATGCCTAGTCTTGCAGGAGCCAAAGCCGCCTCAATGCCTGCGTGACCGCCGCCGATTACCGCAACACCGTAGTGTCCCGCATTATACTTTTTAATACTCAAAAATTATCGCCTCATCACTGTTTTAAATGCTCTCTTAGCTTTTGCTGACGTATATCCTCACCTAAAAACTTGTTCCAATCGTATTCGCCAATAAATCTTGACGAAATACGGGCAGTATATTTTTCCTCAATCTCTTTCATCGAAAGATTGGTGTTAATAATGGTCGGCTTTGAGGATAAAATACGGGTATTTACAAGATTATACAGAACCGATTTTGTAAATGCCGTAGCCATTTCGGTTCCCAAATCGTCAATTACCAATAGGTCACAGTTAAGCATTGCTTCATAAGAGCCCTTTTCAACGCCCTCAAATTTTTCGTTTTCCACGGCCCTGAAAAGATTTTCGGCAGAGCCGTAAACAGGTAAATATCCCTTTTCAATAACCGCTGACACAATGCTAAGCGTAAGATGTGTCTTGCCAAGTCCCGCACCGCCGAAAAACAGTAAATTTTTAGAAGTTTCAGGATTAAAGTTTATCGCATATTCGCGGCAAAGCTTTAAAATTGCGGTCATTCTTCTTCGAGGGTTTTCGCCGTTTTTATCGGATTTATCGCTATAATATTTTAAATCGAAATTCTCAAACGTTGAGCCTTCAAGTGGCATCTGTGAGGACAGCTCCTTAACTGTAATTGCAGTAGCTTCTTTCTTGACACATTCACAGATTTTGCCCGAAACATATCCTGTATCAAGGCAAAGCTCACATTCGTAATTTACATCCGAAATACCGCATTCTTTAAGCAATTTTGATTTTTCCTTTGAAAGTGCGGCAGAATGCTCACTCATAATTTGCAGCTTTTCCGTATTGCCTGAAAGAGCAGTAACAGCAAGCTCTGCCCCGACTTTGGAAAGCTCAAGGTCAATAGCACTTAGCCTTGGCTTATTAGAGTAAGCTGCTTTTAAAAGCATTTCGTGCTCTTTTATTCTCTTTTTAAGTCTTTGGGATTTTAATTCCAAAGACTTTTTGTATGTACTTTCTTTCGTTATCATAATAATTA
>JAZNBP010000084.1:0-2154 GCA_045587085.1 Acutalibacteraceae bacterium
ATTTTTTCAAATTCATCCAAATCATAGGCTGCAATATTTGCAGTTTCCTTAGTTTTCTTGGGGTTGATTTCAATATCCGCAGGCTTTTTATATCCCTTTTCGTGCCAATTTTCAAGAATTTTTGCAGTATAAGGAAAAGTGAATTTTGATTTTTGGTTTACACATTCCTCGTATGCTGCTTCAAGCATTTCGGGAGCAAGCTTCCATTCGTTAAGCCAAAGATAAGAATAGTCGCTTTCTTTTTGTGAGGGCTTACGCTTTTCTAAACCAAATGCTCTCGAAACCACGCCCCACGCCTGCTCAGACATAGTCATTTTCTGAAGCTCTGCCTCGGCATCGGTTATATCGCATATTCCTTTTTCTGCCCAAGAAATGGCGGTTGCTTCAATAAATCTTAAATTTGCTTTTTTATGAGCCACCGCGTACTGCACAATTAAAAGAATTAGCGAAACCTCAAGCCCGATATCGTCATACAACCAAATCAGGGTTTGTGCTTCATTACTTTTTAACGGTCTTGCTAATTTCACTTGTGTTTCACGCAACAAATAACGTACCTTCGGGTCATCTCCACGCTGTGCAATATCGCTTCTTGTAGGCTTTTTAGCCTGTGAAAGCAACTGCTTTTGTGTTGCAGGCTTTTGCTCATAATCCTTTGAAATTAAAATTCCTGCATCCGCCCAAAAAAGCAAGGCTTCCTCTACACAAAAATCATCAACACCACAGGCCGTGGCAATGGTATGAAGCTCGGGAATTTCGGTCATATTACGCAAAATATACAGCAAAATCTTTATATGCTCTGCCTTTGCAAATTTAAAATGGCGGTCTACAACACTTACAGGTATTGTAAAAAATGGCGACAGAGCTTCAGGGTTTATGTAGTAATTCATTACACTTCTCCGAATAATATTTTAAATAATTATACCAATTAATAAAGCCAATGTAAAGCATAAAATACTGAAAGCTTTACTGATAAAAAATCTCCGCAGAAGCGGAGAAAATTTTAAACAATCGCACCTTTGTGGATTTATTCTACAATACTTGAATAAACCTTATCAAATTCTTCCTTTGCGTTAGTTGCATTCTTACTGTTATCCTCTATCTGACGGCGTGTGTCGACAAGCGAGCTCATAAGAGACTCAACCTCATCAATAAATCCCTTAGAGGTAGCTGAAATGCTATTGCGAAGCTCCGCTAATGAGTGGTGTGCCTCGTCTATCGTATACAGATTACGGTTAACCTCATCCGAAATCAGCTTAGCACTGTTTTCGGTATTTTCAATTATAGCCTCTGCGTTAGCCTGAGCAACCAAAAAAAGCTTGCCGATATTTTCTGACAAACGCTCAATTTCATCATACTTTGCGTTGAATTCCTGAAACTTTTTGTTAAGCTCCTGATTTTCGGCATTTAACCTTTCACGTTCATCTAAAGCTTTAGAAAGCTCTGATTGCAAATCAGAAATCTCTGTTTTGAGGTTTTCCTCTTTCTCGGCAAATTTTTTGTGGTTTTTTTCTATATAATTAATTACATCCGCGCAGTTAAAACCAAAAAGACTTTTTTTAAATCCTGCCATATTATCATTCCTTGTTTAAATAATTTATTTTATTTTAACACAATTTTTTCGTAATATCAAGTCGAATTTTGTTTGACTTTATGACATAAAAATAGTATTATTTATTTGTATCATTTTTTGGAGTAGATTTATGGATTTTATAACTTTAAGACGCAAGGTAATTGAAAAGTATTTTAGTCAGATGAATGACAAGCAGTTTGAGGCGGTAACCACCACCGAAGGCCCTTTATTAGTGCTTGCCGGTGCAGGAAGCGGAAAAACCACCGTTTTGGTAAACCGTATTTTAAATCTTGTTAAATTTGGAAACGCGTACACAAGCAGTCTTATCCCCTCTTTTTCGGAGTATGATATTAGCGAAGCGAACGCGTTTTTGAACGGCGAGACATCGGACATAGAGAGCTATGCATTTTCAGTGAATCCTGCAAAGCCTTGGCAAATACTTGCAATAACATTTACAAATAAGGCGGCAGGTGAATTAAAGGAACGTATCGCTGCCAAGCTTAATGATTCGTCTGACGGCGTATGGGCAGGTACTTTTCACTCGGTATGCGGTAAAATTTTAAGAATGAATGCGGATTATTTAG
>JAZNBP010000085.1:0-7476 GCA_045587085.1 Acutalibacteraceae bacterium
TTTTAAGCGGAAGCTTAGATTTTATAAGCTTAAACGCACTGGTATCGGTATATAAAATCTTACTTTCATCGGTAGGAACAAAGCTTGAGGCTTTTATGGATTTAGTCTCTACCTCTAAGGACATCTCGCTCTCAGAAAGCGATTGTATGTAATCGTTTATTGCCTTGCGGTCGGCTTCGGTTATATGATAAGCCTTTGGCAATTTAATAACATTTCCTGTATAAGAAATTTCGTTTGATTGCTTTTCTGTAGAGCTTGAATCAAGCTCTACATCGCTTATAACCTTACCGTCGGAAAGCTCGATTATTCTGTCGGCATAAAGCTCGGCAAATTCCCTATCGTGAGAAACTATTATTACAAGCTTTTGCTGAGACAGTTTTTTAAGTGTATCAAAAATCTGCTTGCCTGTATTAGAATCAAGTGCACCCGTCGGCTCATCCGCCATAATAATGTGTGGATTTTTAATGAGTGCACGGGCTATGGCTACTCTCTGCTTTTGACCGCCCGAAAGCTCGTTAGGCTTACGGTTTCCAAAGCCTTGTAAATCAACCTCAGTTAATATGTCATTTACTTCTTTATCAGTAGCCTTTCTGCCCTGAAGCTCAATAGCCAAGGCAATGTTTGCACCAACAGAAAACTCATTAAGTAGGTTATATTCTTGGAAAATAAAACCTACATAAGTGTTTCTGTAGGAATCAAAATATTTTTGGTTAAAGCTTTTAGAAGACTGGCCCTTTATAACAATTTCGCCACTGTCATATTTATCAAGACCGCCAAGCAAATTAAGAAGTGTTGATTTACCGCTTCCCGATTTACCTAAGAGGAAAACCATTCCCTTTTCGGGGAATTTAAGTGAAACCTTATCGAGTGCTACTACGGGAACGCCTTTTTTGGGCTTGTAAACCTTTGTTAAATTTTTTGTTTCAAGCATAACTGCACCTCTTACTTTTTATTTCTTAATTTCTTTATATTTTTATAGATTAAAAAACCTATTAAGCTTAGTAGCAAGGTTACCGCCAAAATAATTATTGCGGCTTTATAATTTTTAAAGCTTATGGCTTCAGCCGAGAAAGTTGAGCCTACAATAGAAGGCAGACGTGCCAAGGACACTATAATCAAATAATGCGAAAGCTTAATATCCGTAAGGCCTACAAAATAAGTCAGCAAATCTTTTGGTGTGCCGGGTAAAAAGAAAAGCAAAAATATTAAAAAATTGCGTTTTTTTGTATCCTTTAAAAAGCCTAAATGCTTTATTTCCTTTTTGCCGAAAAAGAGAGTGACAAATCGCATACCGAATTTTCTTACAAGTAGCAAAACCGCCAAACTTCCAAGGGTTATACCTATAACGCAAAGCAAGGTTCCCTCAATACCGCCAAAGGCATAGCCTGCTGCCATTTCAAGTGGCTCACCCGGAATGAGGGCTACCACCACCTGAATAAAAATCATTAAAATAAAGGTAAGACGTCCCCATATTCCATAGGTATCCACCCAATTTTTAAAACGCTCAGGCTCGTTTGCAAACTCTATTATTGGTTTTCCGATTACCCACGTGAAAAATCCCATAAATGCCAAAAAAACGATTATCGCAGTAATTCTTAACACAATTAACTGCTTATCGCTAAGCATTTCTTTTCTAATTTTTTTCATCAAGTGCTTCCTTTATATTGTTTTTAAAGGTTTTCCATTCGTCCTCATTTTCAACATAATATTTAGGACAGTTTTTACCTGTAATATCATAATGCCTTATAACATCAGTTTCGTCAAGTGACAAATGGTTACAAAGATACGTGACAAGCTTTACCACCGATAAGTAGGTTTCCTCGGCAAATTCGCCGCTTTCGTCCGTATGGCAAACCTCAATAGATATGGTATCCTTGTTTCGGTGATTGCTGGCTGCCGATTTTTCGTATATAGGCACACACTGTATAATCTCACCCTCTAAGCCTACCACAAAATGAGAGCTTACCTCGGTATCGGGCTTGTCAAAGTAGTCTCTGTTATTTTGTGCAGTAGTCATAGGATTACCCACGTAATGTATAACAATATTTTTAACATCCTTTAGTTTTATGCCACTTCTGGCAGATAAATGCTTATGTATTAGCTGTACATCAACCCATTCGGGCATTTCTAATTCCTTGGCTATTTCTACTCGGTCTATTTTTTCTGCATTTGCAGGCAATTCTTCCTTAAAAAATATATTTTTTACAAGGGTATAAACCCCTATTGAGCATATTACGAAAAGTGCCAAAACCGAAAGTATAAATATTCTTCTGATAATAATTCGCTTACGCCTGTTTCGACGTCTTTTATTAGATACAGAAGCTTTCATATTCACATTCCTTTCTTTTTCGTTTTTTCATTATACCACAGTTTTCCTTAATAAAAAAGAGTTAAAATCACTAAATCATTCTGAATATTTGATTTTTAGCAAAAAAAGTGTTATTATGTATATAAGATTCTCAAAAGAATATTTTTAAGGAGTTCTTTATGAAGCTTGAAATTTTACAGGAATGTCCCCCTGTTATACGTGATTTTTTAACCTATAATGAAACTATAAAGGGAAAATCAAGTCGCTCGGTTGAGGGGTATTATCTGGATTTGCAATCTTTTTTCAGATATCTTTTAATTATAAGGGGAAATGTAAAAAAAGATGTAGAATTCAAGGATATAAGCATCGCTTCGGTTGATTTAGATTTAATTAAAACCGTTACCATATCCGACCTTTATGCTTTTCTTGTGTTCTGTAAAAACGAAAGGGGCAACAATTCTGCGACAAGAGCCAGAAAAACCTCTACCCTTCGAATTTTCTTTAAATATTTATCCATACAAACAAAACAGATAGAAACTAACCCAGCAGAGCTACTCGAATCCCCAAAGGTGAAGCAATCACTTCCAAAGCACTTAACGCTTGAGGATTCTATTGACCTTTTAAATGCGGTAGACGGTCCAAACAAGCAGAGAGACTACTGCATATTGGTATTATTCTTAAACTGTGGGCTTCGTTTAGCCGAGCTTTGTGCTTTAAACCTTAGCAGTATATCCGCCGACAACACGCTTACAGTTATAGGTAAAGGTAACAAGGAAAGAATTGTTTACTTAAACCCTGCCTGCACAGACGCAATAAAGGCTTATTTAGAGGTACGTCCAAACGACGGTATCCCCGTAACGGATAAAAATGCTTTATTTATAAGCCGAAACCACAGAAGAATAAGTCCAAAAACGGTACAATATATCGTTAAAACGTATCTCGAAAAATCAGGACTCGGTAATATGGGCTATTCAACCCACAAGCTAAGGCATACGGCGGCAACTCTTATGTATCAGCATGGTAATGTTGATATAAGGGTGCTAAAGGATATTTTGGGTCACAGTAACCTTGGAACTACCCAAATTTACACCCACGTTTCAGACAAACAAATCAAGCAAGCGGTTGATAAAAACCCCCTTGCAAACGTGAAGCAAAATAAAAAATAAAATATTTTAAAAAAAACCTTGACATTTCTTTTATTTGTGTTATTATACACTTGAAAATTAAATATCAAGGGGTGTTCTCCTTATGAAAAAATCAGTAACAACCACTATCGAAAACATTAACGATACTGAAATTATCAAACAGGAAAAGGAATTTCTTGACAGATATCTTTCTGCCAAGAATAGAAAGCCTTTGCCCCTACTTTTAAAAATGTGCAGGGGATATTATGACAAGCTCATAATATCCGCTGTTTTTTGTGCTTTACAGCTAAGTGTGCTTATATTTGTACCAATTGCCACCGCAAATGTTATAGATGCTATCGCTTCTCAAAATGAAAACACCCTTAAAATAGTAATCATCAATTTTGCAATAACTGCATTTCTTTTACTTATTAACTACCCAATGCAGACATTTTACCGCAAAATGCGAAATGATGTGATGCGTTCTATAGAGGTATCGTTACGAGGTGCTATTATAACTAAGCTACAAAGTCTAACAATGCAGTTTAACAAGGAAATGGAATCGGGCAAAATTCATTCTAAAATCATTCGTGATGTTGAATCGGTCAGAACATTAATATTTAGCCTACACACAACGATTATACATATAATAGTAAATCTAACCTCGGTAATTACAGTTCTGCTTTTAAACGGAAATTGGCAAGTGCTTGTTTTCTTTGTGATATCATCGCCTGCCTTTGTGCTCATAAGAAATCACTTTAGAACCGAGTTTAGACGTGAAAATAGCAACTATCGCAAAACTATGGAGGATACAAATGCTAAGGTAGTTGATATGGTAAATCTTATCCCCATTACCAAGGCTCACGCTTTAGAGGATTACGAAATCAAAAAAATGTCGCACCACTTAGGCTTTGCTGCAAAAGCCGGCTTTAGGGTAGATGAAGTAAACGGAAGATTCGGTACCGCAAACTTTTTGCTAATGCAGTTTTTTCAATTTTTTTGCCTTGTAATTACCGTAATTTTTACCTTAAACGGAAAAATGACAATCGGTCAGCTAACGCTCTGTAACTCATATTTCTCAACATTTTTAAACGCAGTATCCAACCTTGTAAACCTGATGCCGACAATTTCTTCAGGAACAGAAGCTATCATTTCGGTTGGCGAAATTTTGGAATCAGACGATATTGAGGATAATAAAAGCAAAAAGACCTTACCTGAGTTTCGCGGTGAATTTGACTTTAAAGAAGTTCATTTTGCCTACCGCGATGATAACCGCCCCGTTTTGAAGGGACTTAATCTGCATATTAATGCAGGTGAAACCATAGCTCTTGTTGGTGAATCGGGCTCGGGCAAAACAACCATTATAAACCTTGTTACAGGCTTTTACCTTTCGGACAGCGGAACTGTTACGGTAGATGGCATCGATATTAAGGATTTAAACCTTAAAAGCTACCGCAAAAATATTGCTATGGTGCCACAAAACAGCATTTTATTCACAGGCACCATAAGGGATAATATAACCTATGGTATGAGCTATATTAAAGATGAGGATTTATCCCTTGCAATAGAGCGTGCTTGTCTTACTGATGTTGTAGCATCCTTGCCTGACGGACTTGATACAATGCTTGGTGAAAACGGAATGAAGCTTTCAGGCGGACAAAGACAACGTGTATCCATAGCCCGTGCACTTATCCGAGACCCTAAAATCATTATTTTTGACGAAGCGACAAGTGCTCTTGACACCGTTTCCGAAAAACACATTCAAACCGCCATTGAAAATCTTTCAAAGGATAAAACCACATTTATTGTAGCACACAGACTTTCAACCGTTAAGAATGCCGATAAAATCGCCGTTATTAAAGATGGCAGATGTGTTGAATTCGGCACTTATGACGAGCTTGTCGCGAAAAAGGGTGATTTCTATAATTTCCGTAAGCTACAGGTTTAAAACCGTAATATAAAAAATGGAAGCCGAAGCTTCCATTTTTTGTATCATATTTATTCCTCGTCCTCAGGCATTTCCCAGTTGTGCCAAACTGCCTGAACATCATCATTTTCCTCAAGCATATCAATCAGCTTTTCCATTTTAGCAACTAATTCCTCATCATCAATAGAGGACATTGTTTGCGGAATATACGCTACCTCTGCTGACAAAAAGCTGTAGCCTGCGGTTTCAAGTGCATCACGAACTGCACCTAAATCGTTAGGCTCGGTTGTGATTTCAAAAACGTCGCCGTCGAAATTAAAGTCGTCAGCACCGGCTTCTAACGCAGCCTCCATAACGGTTTCCTCGTCAAGTCCCTCTGCCTCGATATTAATTACGCCCTTGCGGTCAAACATAAACATAACGGAGCCTGACTGACCAAGGTTGCCACCGCATTTATCGAAATAATGTCTCATTTCGCCGGCGGTTCTGTTTCTGTTATCAGAAAGGGTTTCAACCACAACAGCTACACCTGCGGGACCGTAGCCCTCGTAAATTAACTCCTCGTAATTGTTTGCCTCACCGTCACCGGCTGCTTTTTTAATGATTCTTTCAATATTTTCATTAGGCACATTTGCTGCCTTTGCTTTAGCAATAGCATCCTTTAGCTTGCTGTTTTCACTCGGATTTGCACCGCCGGTTTTAACAATAACCGCAATTTCTCTGCCTATCTTAGTGAAAATCTTTGCCTTAGCGGCATCGGTTTTTTCCTTTTTTCTTTTAATATTATTCCATTTAGAATGTCCTGACATTATATTTCATCCTTTCGGTATTCCTAAATATTGATTTTACCATACTTCTTTGTTTTGTTCAAGTGCTTTTTCACAAATTGCGGTAATATCCGAAATAGAATTTATTTCACCGCAAAGACGTCTTAGTGCCGCCGCACCTCGAAGTCCTTGGAGATACCAAGCTGTATGCTTGCGAGATTCCAATATAGCGTTATGCGGGTCCTTGTAAATATGCATTAGCTCTACCTGTCTTAAAAGCGTATTAAACCTTTCCTCAAGAGAGGGCGGTGTATATTTTTCTCCATTTAAATACGCATTTATTTCGCCAAAGACAAACGGATTTCCCTGAGCCGCACGCCCGACCATTACAAAGTCGCACCCTGTTGCCGAGTACATATATTCCGCATCCTTACCGCTTCTTATATCGCCGTTTGCACAAACAGGTATGTCTACTGCCTTTACAACCTCGGCAATAGTTTTATAATCAATACCCGGAGCATACATTTGTGTCTTTGTTCTGCCGTGAACAGTTATCATTTTTGCTCCCGCATTTTCGGCACGTTTTGCAATTTCTACTGCGTTTATGTGGTCACTGTCCCAACCTGTACGAATTTTTACAGTAATCGGAAGCTCTACTGCATTTGCAACCTCAAATACGATTTTTTCAGCAAGCTTTGGCTCCTTCATTAAAGCACTGCCACCCCCGTTGCCCGAAACCTTGGGTGCTGGGCAACCCATATTAATATCAATAAAATCAGGAGCAAATTCTACTGCCTTTCTTGCTGCGTCTGCCATAATATATGGCTCATTACCAAAAAGCTGAGATGCAATAGGACGCTCTTTTTCATTGCACATTAAAAGTGCGGCAGATTTTTTATCACCTAAAGTAACCCCGCGTGAGCTTGTAAGCTCACCCACGCAGAAGGCAGCACCATTTTCAATACATAATTCTCGCATAGCCCTGTCGGCAACACCTGCCATAGGAGCTAATGCGGCAAAACCGTTAATTTCAATATTACCAATTCTCATAATTGTGATTATAAACCTATTTTAGCCTGCTGTCAAACAATTTCAAAAATATTGCAAATTTTTTAAAAATATTTCTTGACAAGCGTCCTTTAATGTGGTATTATACTTAGGCGCGTTAGAGACGCTGGTGTAGCTCAGTTGGTAGAGCAGCTGATTTGTAATCAGCAGGTCGGGGGTTCGAGTCCGTCCACCAGCTCCATATAATTGCGAGTTCTAGACGGACTCGAACCCTGAGAGGGTGAGCAGCGTTTAAAAAATATCACGGTGTGATGTTTTTAGCTGCGAAGTGTGAAGTGGCTG
>JAZNBP010000086.1:0-15689 GCA_045587085.1 Acutalibacteraceae bacterium
GACCTTGGGTTTTGTGATTACACATTATATAATATATATTACATTTTACCTTTTATCTCGGCGATGCTATCCTCAATCATCTTGATTTTTTCGAGCACCTTCTGTAGGCTTGCCTTCTGCTGTTCAACCAAATTGGCGGGAGCTTTTGCCAAGAAGCCTTGGTTATTTAGCTTCTTTTCAAAGAATTCCTTATCAACCTCTGCCTTTTTAAGCTCCTTACCAAGTCTTTCAAGCTCAGCCGAGAAATCAACAAGCTCACTCATTGGCATATAAACGGTAGCCGAATCTGTTATAATTCTTACCGCACCCTCTGCCTCGTAAGTATCGGCGGTTTCAACGTCGGTAGCGTAGCCTAAGCGACAAATGTACGCCTTTCCTTCAGCGAAAACTGCGTTATCGCCCGACACGATGCAAACCTTTGCTTTACGTGACGGGGGCACATTCATTTCTGCCCTGCGGTTACGAATAGCACGGATTACATCCATAATCTTTTCGAAATCTGCCTCTTCCTTTTCGAAAGAAAGGGAATTTGAAGCCTTAGGCCACTCGGTAATCATAAGTGCCTCGCCCTTATGAGGCATAGATTGCCAAATTTCCTCTGTGATAAAGGGCATAAACGGATGAAGCAGTGCTAAAGTATTTGTAAATACATATACAAGTACACTTCTAGCGGTATCTTTTGCTTTTTCGTCCTCACCGTTTAAGCGAGATTTACAAATTTCAATATACCAATCGCAGAAAACATCCCAGATAAAGTCATAAAGCTTTTGAACAGCAAGGCCTAACTCAAACTTATCAAGATTATCAGTCACATCCGAAACAAGCTTATTATACTTAGATAAAATCCACTTATCCTCAAGTGCGAAATCATCGGCATTTAAAGGCAATACCACATCGCTGTTCAAATTCATAAGAATAAAGCGTGCGGCATTCCAAAGCTTATTAGCAAAGTTACGGCTTGCTTCAACGCGTTCAGGGATATAACGCATATCATTTCCGGGGCTGTTGCCTGTTGCCAAAGAAAATCTAAGTGCATCGGCACCATACTCGGCGATTACCTCTAACGGGTCAACACCATTACCCAAGGATTTTGACATCTTTCTGCCCTGAGAGTCACGAACTAATCCGTGGATAAGCACCGTATCAAACGGCACCTGTCCCGTTTGCTCTATGCCCGAGAACATCATACGCATTACCCAGAAAGGAATAATATCGTAGCCTGTAACAAGTGTATTTGTAGGATAATAGTGCTTTAGGTCCTCTGTCTCGTCAGGCCAGCCGAGTGTAGAAAATGGCCAAAGTGCCGACGAAAACCAAGTATCTAATGTGTCGGGGTCTTGTGTAAGCTTACCTGAGCCGCACTTACAGCACTTATCGGGAGTAGTTTTAGCGACGGTTATTTCGCCGCACTCCTCGCAGTACCAAGCAGGAATTCTATGTCCCCACCAAAGCTGACGTGAAATGCACCAATCCCTGATATTTTCAAGCCAATGGAAATAAACCTTTTCAAATCTTTGCGGTATAAACTTGGTCTCGCCGTTTTTAACCGCATCGATAGCAGGGGTTGCCAAGGGTTTCATCTTAACAAACCATTGCTTTGAAACTCTAGGCTCTACAGTAGAGCCACAACGGTAGCAGGTGCCAACGTTATGAGTGTAATCCTCAACCTTAACAAGTGCACCCTCTGCCTCTAAATCGGCTACGATTGCCTTGCGGGCTTCGTACCTATCCATACCGGCGTACTTAGGATAATCCTCGACAATGTGGGCATCATCAGTTAGTACATTTATAACAGGGAGATTATGACGAAGTCCTACCTCAAAGTCATTCGGGTCATGAGCAGGTGTAATTTTAACAACACCTGTGCCGAAGTCCGTTTCTACATAGTCATCAGCAACAACAGGTATCTCGCGGTGAACAAGAGGCAACACGAGAGTTTTGCCAACCATATCCTTATATCTTTCGTCATTCGGGTTTACGGCAACCGCAGTATCGCCAAGCAAGGTCTCGGGACGGGTTGTTGCAAGCTCCAAATAACCGCTTCCATCAGAGAAAGGATAACGCAAATGCCAGAAATGTCCTGCCTGCTCCTCATACTCAACCTCGGCATCGGATATAGAGGTTTTACAATGGGGGCACCAATTTATAATACGCTCGCCCCTGTATATTAGTCCCTTTTCATAAAGACGCACGAAAACTTCATTAACAGCTTTATTACAGCCCTCGTCCAAGGTGAAGCGTTCTCTATCCCAATCGCAAGAGGAACCAAGTTTTTTAAGCTGTTCTATAATTCTGCCACCGTATTGCTTTTTCCAAGCCCACGCACGCTCCAAAAAACCGTCACGTCCGATATCAGCCTTAGTGACGCCCTCTTCACGCATTTTTTCAACAATTTTTGCCTCTGTCGCAATAGATGCGTGGTCAGTGCCCGGCAACCAAAGTGTATCAAAGCCCTGCATACGCTTAAAGCGGATTAATATATCCTGAAGCGTATTGTCAAGTGCGTGTCCCATATGAAGCTGACCTGTGATGTTCGGTGGCGGAATAACTATTGTATAAGTATCCTTATTCTTTTCACATTTTGCGTGAAAATACTTGCCGGCAAGCCATTGCTTATAAATTCTGTCCTCGACATCCTTTGGGTCGTATTGCTTGGCTAATTCCTTTGCCATATTTTCTCTTCCCCTTTTTTGGAAAATAATTCTTTTAATATTTTGATTTTTTCGTCATATCATACTACTGTCGGGTCAAAAAGCGTTTGCGAACCGACTTTAGATAGCTGTCTTCGAGAATTTTGGCGTATAGAGTAGTTTTAAACATACAATATAATGCCGTTTTCTCGAGGGCAGTCTTTTTCAATTATACATTATATATAATATAAGTCAAGAATTTTAATTACATAAAGCATTAAATTTCCATTTGTGCCTGCTCGGCGGTGCCTTGTGACTGCTTACTGCCGGCCGCAGGTAAATTTCTTGTTCTGTAGCGGTGGTCAGAATCAAGCTCGCCCTTTGTATAAAGCTTAGCCTCCAAAATACGCTGACCTTTTTTCTGAGTCATAACCGCAATACCGCCGTTATCCTTTGTTGCCTTTGCAGGCACAGATGCAGTATTTATTATCAGCATTCTGCCGTTTGTGGATTTAAGCAGCAGCTCGGTATCCTCTAAAATATGGAAAACCGTATGCAAAGTGAATTTTCCGCAATATGCCTTTATAAGCTTTTTGCGGTTTGTCTTGGTCTCATAAGAATCAAGAGGCACCTTTGCAACCCTACCATTATCAAAGACAAATATCATATAGCCCTTATAATCGGTGGTATGAACCATATAGATTGCATTTTCTGCTTCCTCGAAGCCAAGCTTTGACGGAATGTAATCACCCATAACGCTTGCCTTTGAGTCAGAAAATTCTATTGATTTGGATTTATAAACCTGCTCTTTGCTGGTAAAGAAAAGCAGGTCATGAGCATTGGTAGACTCAATTATCTGGGTGATTTCGTCACCCTCTTTAAGCTTTTGCTCGCCACTCATACGAAGCGACTGCGGAGTTATCTTCTTAAAATAGCCATCCCTTGTAAAGAATAGCGTTACGGGAGAATTGTCAACCTCGACTAGGTCACCTGTTTCCTCCTCTGCCTCGGCGGAAATAATTTCTGTACATCTTTCCTTGCCGTACTTCTTTACAACCTCCTCAAGCTCCTTAATAATAATCCTTAGCACCTTATTTTTAGAGCTTAATGTACTCTCAAGCTCCTCAATTTCAGCGATTAATGCCTCGATATCCTTAGTTCTTTTAAGGATATACTCACGGTTTAAGTGGCGAAGCTTGATTTCGGCTACATATTCTGCCTGAATTTCATCAATGCCAAAGCCTATCATAAGGTTGGGGACTACCTGTGCCTCCTCTTCGGTTTCACGCACAATCTTTATAGCCTTGTCAATATCAAGCAATATTTTTTCAAGTCCCTTTAAAAGATGCAGTCTGTCCTTTGCCTTTGTAAGACGGAAATACACCCTGCGACGTACACATTCCTCGCGGAAAGCCACCCACTCTGAAATAATTTCCTTAACTCCGAGCACCTGAGGAGAGCCGGCTATTAAAATGTTGAAATTACAGGAGAAGCTATCCTCAAACGGTGTCATTTTAATAAGCTTTTTCATAAGCTTATCGGGGTCCACACCACGCTTTAAATCGATTGTGATTTTAAGACCGCCTAAGTCGGTTTCATCACGAATATCGTTAATTTCGGTAATCTTTTTAAGGCGAGCCAGCTCAATTACCTTTTCGATTATAGCCTCCGACGTGGTAGTAGGCGGAATTTCTGTGATATCAATACAGTTTTGGGATTTATCGTAAGTATAAACGCCTCTTACCTTAAAGCTTCCTCTGCCCGTTTCGTAAATTTTTTCCATTGCGGTGCGGTCATACAAAAGCTTACCGCCTATCGGGAAATCGGGAGCCAAAAGGGTATCGGCAACATTTATATCGTTATCCTTTATATATGCAATAGCAGTTTCGCATACCTCACGCAAGTTAAAAGGACAAATCGAGCTTGCCATACCTGCTGCAATACCTGTATTTGCATTAACCAGCACAGATGGGAAGGTAACCGGGAAAAGCACCGGCTCCTTCATAGTGGCGTCATAGTTATCAACAAAATCCACTGTGTCCTTATCTATATCCGAAAAAAGCTCGGCCGCTATCGGTGAAAGCTTTGCTTCGGTATAACGGGACGCAGCGTATGCCATATCTCTCGAATAGGCTTTACCGAACGAGCCCTTTGAAGCCACATAAGGATGCAAAAGCGCTTCATAACCCTCGGACAAGCGTACCATAGTCTCATAAATTGCGGCATCGCCATGTGGGTTAAGCTGCATTGTTCTGCCGACAATATTTGCCGATTTAATTGTACCGCCGTTTAAAAGCCCCATTGTATACATTGTATATAAAAGCTTTCTGTGTGAAGGCTTGAAGCCGTCTATCTCGGGTATTGCACGAGATACTATAACACTCATAGCATAAGGCATAAAGTTTGTTTCAAGCGTTTCGGTTATGGGCTGTTCTACTGTTAGTCCCGCACCCGCAATATATGCCTTAATATCCGGCGTTTTATTCTTTTTAGGTGTTTCTGTTTTCTTTCTCGGTGCCATTCTAACTCCCCTTTTAGAGTATTCTTTCGAATTTCAGATTAACTGATATCTGCATCGTCAAGATAAATATATCCGTTTTCTGCAATAAAATCCTTTCTGCCCTGCAGGTCATCGCCAAGAAGCAAATCAAACATTTCTGACGTTCTTTCAGCATCCTGAGGCATAACCTTGATAAGACGTCTTGTTTCGGGATTCATAGTAGTAAGGTTCATCATATCGGGCTGGTTTTCGCCAAGTCCCTTTGAACGCTGAATTGTATATTTTGCTTCGCCGATTTTTTCAAGTATCTCTGCCTTTTCCTTTTCGTCATAGGCAAAGTAGGTCATTTCCTTTGTGCCGATTTCATAAAGCGGTGTTTCGGCAATGAATATTTTTCCCTCGTTTATAAGGGTAGGCATAAGCCTATAAATCATAGTAAGAATAAGGGTTCTTATATGGAAGCCGTCAACGTCAGCATCGGTACATATAATTACCTTGCTCCAACGCAAATCGTCAAGGCTAAAGGTGGTAAGTCCTTTGTTTGCCTTAGATTTAACCTCAACTCCGCAGCCTAAAACCTTTATAAGGTTTGTGATAATATCGCTTTTAAATACCTTTTCGTAATCTGCCTTTAGGCAGTTAAGTATTTTACCGCGTACAGGCATTATAGCCTGAAACTCTGCATTACGTGCCAATTTACAAGAGCCTAATGCCGAGTCACCCTCAACTATAAATATTTCCCTTTGGGTTACATCCTTTGAACGGCAGTCAACAAATTTTTCAACACGGTCAAGCATACTGTTAGAGGTTTGGAGTGCTTTCTTTATGTTGATGCGTTCTCTTTCGCTTCGTTCACGGCTACGCTTGTTTACAAGCACCTGATCGGCAATTTTATCCGCTTCCGCCTTGTTTTCTATAAAGTAAACCTCAAGCTGATGCCTTAAAAAGTCTACCATTGCTTCATATATAAACTTATTGGTAATAGCTTTTTTGGTTTGGTTTTCGTAAGAGGTCATTGTAGAAAAGGATGAAATTACCAAAACCAAGCATTCCTCAACATCGGAAAAGGTAATTTTGCTTTCGTTACTTTTATATTTGTTAGCCTGCTTTATATAAGCATCTATCTGCGAAACCAATGCACTTCTTGTAGCCTTTTCGGGTACACCGCCATGCTCCAGCCAGCTGGAGTTATGGTAATACTCTTTAAGCGTGTGCCTGTTGCTGAATGCCATTGCGGCATTAATCTTAACCTTGTATTCAGGCTTGTCCTCGCGGTCTCTGCCCTTTCTTTCGGTCTGCCAGAACTGAACAGAGGAAAGCTTTTCCTCACCGATTATTTGGTTTACATAATCCACGATACCGTTATTGTAAACTATATCCTGCGAAATAAATCTAGCACCCTGCTGTTCGCGGAATTGAAACAAAAGTCCGTCGTTTACAATAGCCTGACGCTTTAGGGTATCTATAAAATACTCAACAGGAATATCAATATCGGTAAATACATTAAGGTCGGGCTTCCAGCGGGTTTTAGTACCCGTATCCTTGCCTGAGTAGGGTTCCTTTTTAAGACCGCCCACATTATAACCCTTTTCAAAGTGCAGATTATATTTAAAGCCGTCACGTTTAATCTCAACATCCATATATTCGGATGAATACTGAGTAGAACAAAGACCAAGTCCGTTAAGACCTACCGAATATTCATAGTTTCCGCCGTCGTTTGTGTTGTATTTACCGCCTGCATACATTTCGCAATAAAGAAGCTCCCAGTTAAAGCACTGCTCCTTATTGTTGAAATCAACCGGTGCACCTCGGCCAAAGTCCTGTACCTCGATTGAGCCGTCGGCATATTTTGTAACTATTATTCTATTACCAAATCCCTCGCGAGCCTCGTCTATTGAGTTGGAAATAATTTCAAATACGGAATGCTCGCAGCCGTCAAGACCGTCCGAACCGAAAATAACGCCGGGGCGTTTTCTTACCCTGTCGGGACCTTCAAGCTTTTGTATACTGTCATTACCGTATTCGGCAGTTTTCTTTGCCATAGATATATACTCCCTTAGTCAAAGCATTAAAATTTAATTATTCATATTATTATACACCATATTTTGTGGTTTCGTCAAGCAAAAAAGCCTGATTTTGGGTTTTGGTGGCTTTCACGCATATAAAACATTGCAATTTCGTCAAAATTCGAGTATACTGTATATATATAAAGAACTTTTTTGGAGTGGCTTATGAAAAACAGAACAAAACGCCAGAAAGCAATCATTAAAAGAAGAATATTTTTAAGCCTTGCTACTATCGTATTATGCATTTTGATAGGGCTTATTGCATTTTTTGCTATTTCTGTTTTATCGCCCGACAAAAAATCGGGTGAAAATCAGAATAATATAGCCGATCCGCAAAACAACTCAAATACCGAGCAAAGCGACGATATATATGTCACCGTTCTTTCGACGGGTGATATTATGGTCCATCAGAAGCAGCTCGACGGTGCTTACGATAAGGATACCAAAACCTACGATTTCAGTCCCTTTTTCAAGGAGATTTCTCCCCTTTTAAAGAAGGCTGATTTAGCGGTCGGCAATTTAGAGGTAAGTCTTGGCGGTACTGAAGGCGGTGCTTACAGAGGATACCCCTCATTCAACACTCCCGACAGCATAATTGATGCAATTAAAAATGCAGGGTTTAACTTTCTTACAACTGCCAACAATCACAGCCACGATGCAGGGCTTAAAGGTCTTATCAGAACAGCTCAGGTTTTAAAGGAAAAGGGTATTGATTTTGTCGGCACAAGGGAAAACGAAAACGGCAATCTTTATACCGTTAAAAACGTGGGCGGTATAAAAATCGGAATGACCAACTATACCTACGGCTTAAACGGTGCTAATGCATCAAGCGTTTCACAAATAAATTCCTTTGACAAGACAAAGCTTGAAGCATTTTACAAGGATGCCGAGGAAAAAATCGCAAAAATGAAGGAAAAAGGCGCCGAATTCATAGTGTTTTATATGCACTGGGGCACCGAATATCAGACAACCCCTGACACCGTTCAAAAAACTATTGCACAAAAGCTTTCTAATTTGGGTGTCGATATAATTATAGGCTCACATCCCCACGTTATTCAGCCGATTGATATTATTTATTCGGATGACGGTCAAACCACTACCGTTTGTGCCTATTCTCTCGGTAACGCAGTCTCTAACCAAAGGGTTGAGGAGCTTGGAAATCAAGGTCACACCGAGGACGGAATGTTATTCTACTACACCCTTTGTAAAAAGAATGGCGATGTAACGCTTGAGAGTGTTGATGTAATCCCGACTTGGGTTGACAGGTATGAGGGTAAAAACGGTTACAGCTACACAATTTATCCGCTGATAAAGGACGAGCTGTCACTGGATAAATACGACCTTGGCACAGACGCTACCGATTCCTACAAAAGAACCGAAGCAATCCTTAAAGAAAGCTTGACACAGGTACAAATGGAACTCGGTTGTAAAATCACATTTAAATAACAAACAAAAAAGATGTTCAGTACTGAACATCTTTTTTTATTTTCCAACACAGAATTTTTTAAATATTTCGTCGGTTACTTCATTTGTAACACGTTTGCCCGTTATCTCGAAAAGTGAGGCAATGGCATCATCCACACAAACGCCTACCGCATCGACAGTAAGACCTAACTCTATGGCATTTAGTGCTTCCTCTACTGCCGAAAGTGCCCTTTGTGCACAGTCACGCTGACGCTCGTTTATTAAAATCACGCTATCCTGCGATAAATTTGCAGTGCCTGTGATTTGACAAATTGCTTTTTCTAACTCTTCTAGTCCCGTTTTATTTTTTGCCGAAAGCTCTATTACCGTAAAGCCTCCAAATTGGGATTTAGAAAGCACATTTCCAATATCGGTTTTATTTATTATTATAATTGTGTTTTTACTGTCAAGCAAGGAAAGTAAAGCCTTGTCATCATTATCCAAAGCCTTTGTGCTGTCGAACACAGCCAAAATCAGCTGTGCCGCATCAATTCGGGCACGAGCTCGCTCAACGCCGATACTTTCTACCATATCCTCGGTAGAATGTATTCCTGCCGTATCCGCAAGAGCTAAGGTAATATCGCCGATTACGACCGTTTCCTCTACAACGTCACGGGTAGTTCCGGCAACCTCGGTCACGATGGAACGCTCTGTACCGCTTAGCATATTCATAAGGGTGGATTTGCCAACGTTCGGCTTTCCTACAATAGCGGTATCTATACCCTCACGCAAAATTTTGCCCTTATCAAAGTCGCTTAGCATTTTTTCTAATGTAAGCCTTGCGTTTTTAAGCAGTTTTTCAAAGTTTTCAATATTTAACCCTTCTATATCCTCATCAGGATAATCGGAAAAGGCCGATATTGAAGCATCAAGCGAAACCAAAACCGCCTCAATGCTTTCGATTTTTTCGGAAATTTTTCCTGCGTGAGCCGAGCGTGAAAGCCTAAGCTCTGCATTAGATTTTGCTGAGATAAGTCCCATTATGCTTTCAGCCTTTGTAAGGTCAAGCTTTCCGTTTAAAAAAGCACGCTTTGTAAATTCACCCGCCGCCGCCATAAAGGCACCGTTTTTAAGAATAAGTCTTAATACAGATTTCAAAATGAGCGAGCCACCGTGCAGTGAAATTTCAACAGTATCCTCACCCGTAAAGCTGTGCGGAGCCTTAAATACTAACGCAACACCGTCATCAAGGGTAGTGTCACCGTCCTTAACCGCACCGTATAAAGCCTGATAGCCGTCAAGCGATGATAGACTTTTGCCCGAAAACGGAAAAAATATTTTATCGGCAACCTCTATTGCATTATCTCCCGAAATTCTGATAACACCGAGTGCTCCTTCCCCCGACGGGGTAGAAACAGCCGCAATGGTTCTTTCGCTCATTTTTTCACCTCTAGCAAATAATTTTAAGCTTGATTTAATAAAAAAGACACATAACCTGTGGCTATGTGTCTTGAGTGTTGGCATCTACTTATTTTCCCGGGCAGCTTCCCGCCAAGTATCTTCAGCGCAAGTGAGCTTAACTTCCGTGTTCGGTATGGGAACGGGTGGACCCTCACCGCAATCAACACCAACTGCGTGTCACCTTTAGGCGACTTTGATATATTACCACACCTTATTCCATTTGTCAACACTTTTTTTGAAAAATTTTAAAACTTTTTTATTCCTAGCAATTTAAGAGCATTTTTATACTTGATTTTTTCCAATTCGTCTACCCCTAAAGCCAGATTTTCTAAAAGCCTTAGCTCCATTTTTGCGGTATGCCACGGAGTATCCGTACCAAAAAGGACCTTGTCAGCACCTTGCTTTTCTATAATCTTAAGTGCGTAATACCTAGGCAAAGCAGAATATCCAAACGAGGTATCTATATAAAGGTTTTCTTTACCGCAAAGCCTTTCTAAAACTCCCTCATAACAGGCAAGTCCGCCAAAATGTGCCGCCACAACAGGGCTTTCAAACCAAGAAAGTGCCTTTTCAAGTCTTTCGGGTGTAGCACAGTATGGCGGTGCAAAGCCAAAATCTACACCTGCGTGAAAAACGGTTATAAGCCCTAATTCGGATATTTTTTTATATATAGGCTTCAGTTTTTCGTCATCAACAAAAAAGCCCTGATAATCGGGATGAAGCTTAACCCCCTTAAGCCCCATTTCCTTTATTCGCTCAAGCTCATCTATTGCACTTTTCCCCGTCGGAAAAACCGAACCAAAGCCTACAAAACCGTCAGTCTCGTTTATTTCCTTTGCAAAATTATTAACGCTTTGCTGCTGTGCCTCATTTGTTGCAATGCTTAGCACAACCGATAAGTCTACCTTATCCTCTTTCATTCTATTTTTAAGACCTTGCAGGGTGCCGTCGGTATAAGGCTCTAGCCCGCCCGACAAAAAGGAGAGCTTTTCCATTGCTTTTTCTGCTATTTTTTGTGGGAATGCGTGTGTGTGAAAATCGATAATCATTTTGACCTCTTATAAAATATGCTTATAATTTATTATTGCCTTAATTTTATACTATATTTTGCTGTTTTTCAATAAAAATATTGACATTTTTTATCTTTAATTTATAATCTAATTAGCTATATTAAGGAGTGACTTTTATGAACATTTCGGCTTATGATAAAAATTTCAAACTGCCTGACAGCATTGATGAAAAGGAAATTGTATGGCTAAATGCGGACGAGTCTCCCTTCAAAATTTACGGAGCCGCTAAAACCTCTCCCTATTTGCGACTTCCAACAGAGGTTGCCGAGGCTGTAAGCGAGGGTGTAGCTATCCTTTCACGCCATACTGCAGGCATACGTGTCCGTTTCAGAACAAACTCCAAAAAAATCTCAATTTTTTCTAAACAACAGATTGGGGTTATGTCTCATATGCCCTTAACGGGCAATTGCGGTTATGATTTGTTTTCCTATGAGGACGGAAAACAAACCTATTTAAATACCTTTATTCCCCCATCGGATTCCAAAGACAGCTTTTCCTCAAGCTATGATACAGACGGTGCTATGACCGATTATATTATAAACTTTCCGCTTTATTGCGAGGTTTATGAGCTTTACATAGGTCTTTCTCCTGATGCTGAAACTGAAGAGCCCTCAAAATATAAAAATGAGAAGCCGGTTGTCTTTTACGGCAGTTCAATAACACAGGGCGGATGTGCTTCAAGGCCCGGCAACTGTTATCAGGGATTTTTGTCACGTCGGTTTGATATGGATTATGTAAACCTCGGTTTTTCGGGAAACTGTTGCGGTGAAAAAGAAATTGCGGAATATATGGCTGGGCTTTCTATGTCGGCATTTGTATGTGATTACGACCACAACGCACCTAACCCCAAGCATTTAAAGGAAACCCATTTCCCGCTTTACGAGGAGATAAGAAAAAAGCATCCCGATATGCCGTATGTTATGATTTCAAAGCCCGATTTCTATAATGCAAACCCCGATATTCAAAAAGAAAATTCTATCCGCCGCGAAATAGTGTTTGACAGCTTCAAAAAGGCTATAAATCTTGGCGATAAAAATGTTTACTTCATTCACGGGGATTCCATTTTCGGCGAGGACGACCACCTCGCCTGCACAGTAGACGGTTGTCACCCTAACGATTTAGGCTTTTACCGTTTTTACAAAGCTTTAGAGCCTATTTTTAAAAATTTTTTAAAATGATTAGGAATTATAAAATATGAAAAGATTTTTAATTGCAGTTTTAGTTTTAACCTTGTTTTTATCGGCTTGTCAAAGCAAGCCTAAAAACGAAAAGCCTGTGAAAGTGCCGAATAATACCGCAAGCGAGACCGAAAAACCGCAGGAAAATGAGAATCAGTCGGTAAGCTTTTATGCCTGCCCTGACAATCTTTTGCACCCGTCACTTTATTATGACGGAATACGTGCCTACGCCGAGAAAAACGGCACTACACCCAATTATTCCGATTTACAAAACGTACCTTACGATTTCTCGCACTTTTACGAGCTTATCGCAGACGATATAAAAAATGCCGATATTTCTTATATTAATCAGGAATCTATGATTGGCGGAAGTACAAGAGCAATACAAGGGTATCCCCGTTTTAACACCCCTTCTGCTATGGCAGATACCCTCGCGAATCTCGGCTTCGATATTGTAAACATAGCCCACAATCATATGCTTGATTGCGGTGTTTCGGGCATTGAATACTCTAACGAATTATTTACCTCTAAAGGTGTAAATGTTTTAGGCTATTATCCAAACGCTGATGCAACCGAGGATATTATGATTATTGAGCGAAAGGGTATTAAAATTGCCTTTTTGTCCTATACTTACAGTACAAACGGTATTGGAGCATCTAAAGACAGTGAAATTGTTATCCCCTATTTTGAAAAATCGCTTATTGAAAAGCAGGTAGCAATAGCCAAAGAAAAGGCGGATTTTATAATAGCCTCTTGCCATTGGGGAAATGAATATTCATATAACGTGAGCTCTATGCAAAAGGAATATGCCTCGTTTTTGTGTGAAATGGGTGTAGATGTGTTACTCGGTATGCATCCCCATTGCATACAGCCGGTCGAGTGGCTGACCTCCCAAAGCGGTCACAAAACCTTGGCAGTTTACTCGCTTGGCACTATGATTTCGGGTATCAGAAAAGGCGGAAGCGCCCTTGCCGGCATACTAAAACTTAATATTGTCAAAGACGGTAAAACAGGGGATGTTCATATTGATACACCACAGTTTGTTCCGACGGTTGCACACTTTGTCTGGAGTGCAAAATATGTAGCTGACGATGATACCGCTTCCCGCGAATTTAAAGTATACTACCTTTCTGATTACACCGAGGAATTAGCCAAAAATCACGCAATTATAAGGATTGAAAAACGAGAGGGCACCACAACGCTGATAGGTGGGGGATTTTCACTTGAAAATCTTAATAATACAGTAAACAAATATATACCACAAGAATTTTTGCCGAAATAAAAATTCAAATGCTCTGCACAAAGCAGAGCATTTTTTATGTAAAATATTAGAATTCAATATCCATATATGCAGGCGAGTGGTCGGAAATAGTAATATAGTATTGGGGAGAATAGCGTTCAAACCGCTTTACTGCACCCTTTAACTCACCGCTGACTAAAATATGGTCAATCGCCCTGTCAAAAGGACGGTCGTAGTATTCCTTTTCGTAACCACTCGGATAACAATCGTGATAACCGATAGTTTCGTCCGCATATTCTGTTGCGATATCATGCGCGTGAGTAAAACCATTTTTAAACAAATATTTTATTGCCTTAGAACGGTAATCTGTATTAAAATCGCCAACCAAAACAGCGGGGCATCCGTATTTTTCTTGGTATTGTTTTACTTTGTCGGAAAGTATAGAAATTTGGTATTCTCTTGCTTCGTCTGAACCGAGCTGAGGCTCGCTGGTTTCAAGCGAATCGTTGTCATCAGGTGATCTTCTCCACCACAAATGAGTGTTGCCCAAAACAAAGCATTTTCCGTTTTCCTTAATGCGGAAAACCGCAATATTCCAAGACTTTGACTTAACATCGTTAAAGAAACCGTCAAAACCCTCCAAAGTTTCAGGATATGTACCGAATGCAGTATCAATAAGCTCAAACTTACTTGTGCGGTAAATAATAGGTGTGTAACGTCCCCAAATAACGGCGTAATCACTGTTTCGGTCTTCAAAGCCCTGCTTTAAAAGGTCTGTCATAAGTGCCGAAAACTCCTGCCCGCCAATTATATCAGGCATAGTTTCTTGGTAGACACGCAAATGCCCTTTTACACGCACTTTTGCAGAACAGTCTTCACCTAATTGCTCCCATTCAGGGAAATTGTTATCACAATTCCAAACATTATGTGTCATAATTCTTATTCTGTTGTTCATCTTAAATCACCTTTCAAAATAATATTTACTTCTTTTGGAAATTTAAAGTGCCGAAAGTATATCCTCTTTCGGTCTGTAACCGATAAGCCTTGCGTATTCATTTCCGTCTTTAAAAACAATAAGAGTTGGAATACTTGCTATCCCGTATTTTACCGCAATGGCACCGCTTTCGTCAACATTTACCTTACCAACTGTAATGTCAGTTCTCTCGTTTGCGATTTCCTCTATGGCGGGAGCTATCATTTTACAAGGTCCGCACCAATCCGCATAAAAATCAACAAGCACTGTACCGTTTTGTATTTCATTATCAAAATTTTCAAAATTTAATTTTTTTAGCATTTCAAAATACCTCTCAATCCTTTGTTTTATAGTAAAGCATACAGTGGCAATAACCTTCAAAATCGGGGTCTGCAATCTGATTTTTGAATTCCTCGCAAATACACTTATACTCGGGAAGCTTCTCAAGTCTGCAAGGACAGTAGCCGTCCTTTTCTTTGAGCCCTTTTCTTATTTGCTCTACAATTTCTTTGTTTTCGTTAAGCTTTACTGCCATATTCCCACTCCTTATAATATGATTATGTTTTTTATAGTATCCCCTGTATTCTTTAATATTAGTATACATAAAATTTCATTTAAATTCAATCATTTTTTTGTTTTGTGAAAAATAAAAACGGTTCAGAATTAATCTGAACCGTTTCAAACTCATAACTTGCCGTCAGGCAATTATCACAAGTTATCAGTTTAGAGTTATGAATTCGGCTCCGCCGAATGTTATGATATGATTGCCTTCAAAGACAACGTTGCCACAAGGCAACTCATAACACGGCGAAGCCGTTTTAAACTCATAACTTGCCGTCAGGCAATCATAGTTGATTTTGCTTTGCAAAATCACTCCCACTCATTTTTAGGATTCTTCTTTGGCTTATTTATACCCCAAATATTCTCCTAAAAGGTCATTTTGACACCGGTTTTCCACCCATTATTTCATTTATCAAAATTTTTGTTGCAGAAAAAGTTGCAAAATCGCCTGCGGAATTGTGTCATGTGGTTGTGATGCAACTGCTTGTTATAACAGGTATGCGTTTATCTTCCGCTGATCTGACAGCGGCAATAGATACGGCTTCCGAGGAATGCCAGCAGCGATGCGACGACAACGTAGATCAAAGGAACGATTTGATATGAGGT
>JAZNBP010000087.1:0-6665 GCA_045587085.1 Acutalibacteraceae bacterium
GCTTCGGAAGTGAAAATATGAGCCAGATTGCTATGCTTTCACCCTCTGACGGATTGCAGGGTGTAAAGGATTTTGTAAAGCGGGTAGTCGAGCAAGCCGGTCCTAACCCTTGCCCGCCTATTGTTGTGGGTGTAGGCATTGGCGGAACCTTTGATAAGGCGGCATACCTTGCAAAAAAAGCACTTCTGCGTCCTGTAGACCAAGAAAACAGCAATCCTTTTTATGCAAAGCTTGAAAAAGAATTGTTAAATGAAATCAATACGCTAGGTATTGGTCCTCAGGGCTTTGGCGGTAAAACCACCGCACTTGCCGTAAATATTGAATATTTCCCTACTCATATTGCAGGCTTGCCGGTAGCAGTAAATATTAACTGCCACGTTACACGGCATAAAACGGAGGTAATATAAATGGCTATCACTTTAAAAACACCTCTTACACGTGAGACTGCTAAAAAGCTTAAAGCCGGTGACAGCTGTCTTATTTCGGGAGTAATATATACAGCCAGAGATGCTGCACATAAACGTCTTTGCGAATTAATTGACAAGAATAAACCGCTTCCAATAGATTTAAAGGACAGCATAATTTACTTTGTAGGCCCTACCCCTGCAAAACCTGAGCAGGTAATCGGCTCGGCAGGACCGACAACCTCCTACCGTATGGACGCCTACAGTCCTACCCTAATTAAAATGGGACTTGTCGGTATGATTGGCAAAGGCAAACGCTCAAAAGAAGTAATAGCTTCTATGCGTCAGCACGGTGCGGTATATTTCGGTGCGATTGGCGGTTGCGGAGCATTACTTAGTAAGTGTATTAAAAAATCTGAGGTTATAGCTTATGAAGACCTCGGTGCTGAGGCTATCCGCAGACTTGAGGTTGAAAATTTCCCTGTAGTTGTAATTATCGATAGCGAAGGCAATAATCTTTATGAAATCGGTCGGTCAAAATATTTAGAAAGCGATTTCGGTAAATAATAAAATTTATAATTCCTTGACAAATGGTCGAAAAAGTGTTATAATCCTATTGTAAGTTTGATAAAATTTTAACAATTAAGGAGTGCATTACTATGGCAACATCAAAAGTGGCTTATCTTGTTAAGCCGAAAATCGTAGACGGTGTCGAGGGCGAGGCTATTGTTGAGCTTCGTGACATCGAAATTCCTACCCCCGGTCCGGGCGAAATCCTTGTTAAGGTTGAAGGCTGTGGCATTTGCGGAACTGACGTTCACGAATATCGTTACAACCCATTCGGCTACAAAGAAATCGTACTTGGCCACGAAGGAACAGGTGAGGTTGTAGCTATTGGTGAGGGTGTTACTACCGACACTAAGGGCGACCCCATTAAGGTTGGCGATAAGGTTGTTACCTCTGTTCTTCTTTGCGGTGAGTGTGATTACTGCCGTCGTTATCCCGAGCTTCCCAATCTTTGTGCTGGTCTTGGCGTTTACGGTCTTATTGAGGACGATGCAGAGCATCACAACAACGGTTGGTTTGCTGAGCATATCCTTGTTCGCAAAAACTCCTCTATTTTCGTAGTTAACGGTATGTCTGTTGACGAAAGAATGCTTATCGAGCCCGCTTGCGTTTGCGTTCACGCTTGGAATCGCGCTAACTCAACCAACCTTATTAATTTCGGTTCTACCGTTTTGGTTCAGGGCTGCGGACCTATCGGTCTTATGCAGATTGCAGTTCTTAAGGCTGCCGGCGTTGTAAACATTATCGCTGTAGACGGTGTTGATACCCGTTTGGCTCTTGCAAAAGAGATGGGTGCTACTGAGGTTATCAACTTCAGAGAGCTTAAAACTATTGAAGAAAGAGTAGCCCGTGTACAGGAATTAACACACGGCTTCGGTGCTGACTTCGTATTCCAGTGCACAGGTGTTCCTCAGGCAGCAGCTGATGCTTATAAGTATGTTCGTCGTGGCGGCGGATATTGCGAAATGGGCTTCTTTGTAAATGCAGGCGAATGCACAATGAACCCCCACTTCGACCTCTGCAACAAGGAAATCACACTTGTTGGTTCTTGGGTTTACAGTGCTAATGAATATATTGAAACCCTTGGCTTCTTAAAGAATGCAAAGACTATGGGTATTCCGGTTGAAAAGCTTGTAACCGACCACTATCCGTTAGAGCAGTATGTTGACGCTATGGAAAAGAATATTTCCTTAACCGGCGTTAAAATTGCCATTGTAATGGAATAATAAAAATACATAAAAAAGCGAGGTTAACCCCTCGCTTTTTTAATTTAATATTGTTTTATATGGTATTTTAAACAAATTTAACAGCTGTGCCGTACACTATAACCTCTGCCGCACCTTGCATAACAGCTGCCGAAGCATATCTAATGTTTACTATGGCATCCGCACCGAGCCCTTCAGCTTCAGCAACCATTCTTTTAGTAGCAAGAGCACGGGCTTCGTTCATCATTTCGTTATATGATTTTAACTCACCGCCAACTAATGTTTTAAAGCTTTGGGAGATATCCTTTCCAATATGTTTGGATTGAATAGTGCTTCCTTTTACGAGACCTAACATTTCTAGTTCTTTTCCACTAATGTAATCAGTATTTACTAAGATCATCTTCTTCACCTTTCTTAATTTCATTTATTCTTTCTATGCAAACTTTAAGCAAAACAGCAGAAAAAGCGAGCGGAATAATTCCCAAAAGCCATTTCCAAATACCATCTATCACCGCCATCAAAAAACCAAAGTAAACAGCGTAATACAAAATCATAACTACGGTTACAATAATCGGTGCAAACAGTTTTTTCTGTTGTTCTTTCAAGATTCATTCCGCCTTTCTGTTGCCTTCTTTGTCGAAATTCTTTTTTAATGCTTTTTCTGTAGGAAAAATCGTGGCAATTAGAATAACTATTCCCAAAGAGCAAACAATACCACCTACTGTACCTATAGCATCCTCATCGGCACCGATTACAAATAACATTGGGATAACCGTTATAGGAACGAGTAACAAGCCAAGATAAAACCATAGCTTGCCAATATACTTATGGGCAAAGTCCCAAGTGTCCTTATTCTTCATTGACATATTGGTACGGTATCCAAATATATAGTTGATTTCTTTCGGTGATGTTTTCATAAAATATCTGCCCATAACTATCATAATAGCAGGAAACAGTAGCACCATCACAAGCATAAAAAACCAAAAGCTCATACAAAAATCTCCGTTTCACAAAAACTTATTTCAATTTTTGCAGTTTCAAGGTGTTGGCAATAACTATAAGTTGCATTCCTTTTTCCAGAGGGAGTGCAGGATCAACTGTTGTACTGATTTCATCACCATTTCGTATTGCAACCACGTTAATAGAATATTTTTTGCGAAGGCTGAGTTCTATAAGTGTTTTACCAATCCACTCATCTCTTACGTCGATTTCTACCATAGATACCTCATCGGAAAGCTCTATCATTTCCGAAAAACCTGATGTGAGCAGATTTTTAGCAAGTCTTGTTCCCGACTCTCTCTCAGGAAAAATTACCTTGTCGGCACCCACACGGCTAAGAATTTTCTGATGCATTTCATTACCGCATTTAACAATAACGTTAGGTACACCCGCTTCCTTGCAGAGTGTTACTGCCATAACACTTGCTTCAAGATTACTAGCCATAGCAACAATTACTACATCAATGTTTGAAATTCCAAGTCTTTTAATCACCTCTGGCTCGGTAATATCCGCACATTTGCAAACAGGGATAGTTTCAATTGCATTATTAACATTATTCTGATTAATGTCAACCGCTAAAACCTCAGCTCCGCCCGATATAAGTTCTTCTGCAACTGCTCTTCCATATCTGCCAAGTCCTAATACAGCATAGGTTTTATTTATACCCATAAAATTATCTCCTTTATCCTACATTAATTTCTTCAAGAGGATTTTTTACAATGTTTTGATTATCCTTACTTCGCTTAAACGCAACTGCAAGAGATATTGGACCCACTCTGCCAAGATACATTGTTACTATAATAATAAGCTTGCCAATACTACCGAGAGATGATGTAAGATTTCTTGTTAGCCCTACGGTCGCGGTAGCACTGACCGTTTCATAAACAATATCTAATGCCGTTGCATCCGTTACTGCAGAGAGCAGAACTGTAGAAGTAAACATAATAGCAAAAGACATACCCGTGACGGCAACTGCTTTGCCGACTGCTTGTTTTGTAAGCCGTCTGCCAAATACCTCGGTATCCTCTTTGTTTCGAATAGAAGCAAATGCCGACACAATTATAACAGCAAAGGTCACCGTTTTGATACCTCCGGCTGTACCAACGGGCGAACCGCCGATAAACATTAAAAGCAAGCATATGATAGCACTTGCGTTTGTAAGATTTTCTTGCGGTACTGTCGCAAAGCCGGCAGTTCTTGTTGTGACCGACTGAAATAAGGAGACTTCAATTTTTTGAAGGATGGTGTAATCTCCTATTGTTTGCGGATTGTTATATTCAAACGCAAAAATAAATATCGCACCTACAAAAATTAAAATAAATGTTGTTGTAATAGCGATTTTACTGTGCAGGGTGAGATCTCTTAACAATTTTATCTTCTTTGTTCGAACTTTTCTCAGAACTCTTAGCACATCCCACCAAACGATATATCCTATACCGCCCAAGATAATTAAGGCACACGTAACAATATTGATAATAGGATTAAGTGCATAATCATAAAGGCTGTTTTCGGAGATTATATCAATACCCGCATTGCAAAAGGCAGAAACAGAAGTAAAGACCGAAATCCAAATACCTTTTGCACCAAACTCAGGTATAAAAACCGTCATATAAAGCAACGCACCTATACCTTCTATAACGAGCGTTCCTGCTACAACATTTTTTACAAACTTAACAAGTCCTGACAGCGAATTAAGATTAAAAGCATCCTGTAAGAGCAGTCTATCACCGATACCCATTTTCTTGTGCAGAAGTATCATCAGTCCCGACATAATGGTGATAACACCGAGACCTCCAATCTGTATGAGTATCAAAATCACAATCTGCCCGAAAACACTCCAAGAGGAAACGGTCGGTGTTACCACCAAACCCGTTACACAGGTAGCGGTCGTTGCAGTAAAAAGTGCATCCAAAAAGGGAGTTGGTTTTCCGTCGGCTGAACTTATGGGAAGCAAAAGCAATACTGAACCGATTAGTATTGTAATTAAAAAACTCATCAATATAATATGTGTTGTTGATACTCGAAATCGTTTTTTTCTCATAACTTTACGTACACCCTATATTTACTTGAATTAGCTAAAGCAAAAAGGAACCTGCTCCCTCTACAGACAGCTGGTTCCTTTTAATCTTATATTTATAGTAATAAATATAACACACTTTACTTTTAATGTCAAGTTTAACGGAATATTTGTTTTAAAGATTCAATTTTTTCACCTGACGGGATAGAGAAATGATATGGTTCTTTTTCAAGAGCCAAATATTTTCTCTCACCCATCGAATGATACGGAAGTAGCTCGACCTTATCGGGTGTCCCGCATTCATCCAAAAAGCTTTTGATTTTTTTCACTTCATCGATATTGTCATTAACTCCGCCTATCACAGGAATTCTAACTATAATTTTAGCGCCCGATTTAAACAATTCCTTTAGGTTGTTTAAAATCAGTTTATTGTCAACACCAACATATTTTTTATGGGCTTCGCTGTCAAACAGCTTAATATCATAGAGGAACAAATCGGTATAGGGCAACACTTTTTTAAAATGCTCAAACGGTATATGTCCTGCGGTATCAACTGCGGTATGTATGCCGTTTTCTTTGCACTTTTTCAAAATTTCCACAAGGAAATCTATCTGCAACATACATTCGCCGCCCGAAAAGGTCACTCCCCCGCCTGAGGTTTCATAAAAAACCTTATCCGCCATAATTTCCTCAAACACTTCATCAAGTGTGTATTCTTTACCGCTTATCTGACGTGCCTCATTAGGACAGAAAAAGGTGCATTTTCCACAGAGTATACATTCTTTATTTTTGCAGACCTCTTTGCATTTACCACAGAGAGTACATCTGTCCTTATAAAACAACATCTGAGGCTTAAAATCCTGACTTTCAGGGTTGTGACACCAAGCACATTTTAAATTGCAACCCTTAAAAAAGACTGTCGTTCTGATACCCGGTCCGTCTACAAAGGAGCTGTGTTGAATATCAAAAATAGTAGCTTTACTCATAAAAATTCCTTGTTAATACCTCTTGCTGCCACTCAGGTGAAAGCGAGGTAAATTTTGCAGAAAATCCTGTTACTCTGACAATTAAATCGAGATACTTTTCAGGATGCTTTTGTGCATCTAAAAGCTGTTCCTTGGTAGTGCAGTTAAGCTGTAGGCTCATAATAGCCGAATTAGCCGATGCTCTTAAAAAGGCTTCGCATAAATCGAGCGTCATTTTATTTGACGGTAAAATAAAGTTTACCACACTGTTTCCCGCAATAGTCGAAGCATCGAGCTTTGCCATACTGTTTATAACGCTTGTAGCATAGGGTATCTTTTTAAGACGTGAGGGAGTTAAGCCTTGTGCAAAATATTCTCCGTTATGTCTGCCGTCAGGAGTTGCAAGTGTTTTTTCGCCCCACCAGCGTATCTCGGTATAGGTAAGGTATCCTAAATGCACCTTTCCGCCAAAGGAGCCTGTAAGCTTTTGTGTCAAGCCGAAAAGGTC
>JAZNBP010000088.1:0-7041 GCA_045587085.1 Acutalibacteraceae bacterium
CAATATTAAGAAGTCCGATTTTCGGGTTTTTAACACCTTCAACATTTTCAAGATAAACGCTTGCCATAATACCGAATTGCTCAAGCATTTCGGGTCTGCATTCAGCATTTGCACCCATATCCATAAGTAAATAGTGACCAACAGGAGACGGAATAAGACCGCCGAGAGCCGGTCTTTTAACGCCCTTAATACGTTTTACGATTAATGTACCGCCTACAACAATAGCACCCGTGGAGCCTGCGGAAACAAAAGCATCTGCTCTGCCCTCAGCCAATTCCTTAAAAGCCAAAGCCATTGAAGATTCGCTATGTGCTTTTAAAAGTGATGTTGGGTTATCGTGCATAGAAATTACATCCTTGGTGTCTACAATTTGCAAATCACCCGAAAACACAAGTCTGTTTTCAAGTATTACTCTGTTTATTACCTCTTCATCGCCGGTAAGGGTTATATCAACGCCGAATTCCTTAGAAGCGGCAGCGGCACCCTTTACAATTTCAAGCGGAGCATTATCGCCACCGAAAGCATCAATTACAATTCTCATAAAACATTCCTCATTATTTTAGATTTTCATCAAACCATAAAAGTGAACGATTTGAAAGTGCTTCATATCTAGCCCTCTTATCCCTAATTTTTTCGTTAAGGGGTGGCAACACACCAAAATTTGCACCCATTGGCTGAAAATTCAGGACAGTTTCATCGGTTATATAATTAAGCAAAGCACCAATCATAGTGTACTGCGGTAAAATAAGCGGTTTTTCGCCTAACACGTATGCTGCCGCATTTATACCGGCAATTATACCCGATGCCGCAGATTCCATATATCCCTCAACACCCGAAAGCTGACCTGCAAAAAATATATTTTCGTTTTGCTTTAAAGATAAATTTTTGCTTAGAATTTTTGGTGAATTAATAAAGGTATTTCTATGCATTACGCCAAAACGCACAAATTCAGCATTGCCTAGTGACGGTATCATAGAGAAAACTCTTTTTTGCTCAGGGAATTTTAAGTTAGTCTGAAATCCGACAATATTATATAGCGTACCCTGAGAATTTTCACGACGCAGTTGTACGCACGCCCAAGGTCTGTGCCCTGTTCTGGGGTCAGTAAGACCTACCGGCTTTAAAGGGCCAAAACGTATTGAATCGTGACCTCTTTTTGCAAGAATTTCAATAGGCATACAGCCCTCATACACAGTTATAGGCTTGTCAAATTCGTGAAGCAAAGCCGATTCTGCAGTTACAAGCTCGTTATAAAATGCCTCATACTCATCCTTATTCATTGGACAGTTTATATAGTCATCAGTACCCTTACCATATCGTGAAGCAGAAAAGGCTATAGACATATCAATGCTATCGGCAGTTACAATAGGAGCTGCCGCGTCATAAAAGCTTAAATTACTGCTATTTGTATAGCTTGCAATATCCGAAGCCAATGCATTGTCTGTAAGAGGTCCTGTCGCAACTACTGTAACGCCATGAGTAGGTATTTTTTCCACCACTTCATTAACCACAATAATATTTGGATGCGACTTGATTTTTTCGGTTATAAGACTTGAAAAGATATCTCTGTCAACAGCCAACGCTCCGCCTGCAGCTACCGCACATTTTTCAGTAACACTAAGACAGACAGAACCTAGTCTTCGCATCTCTTCTTTTAAAAGACCGGCAGCAGAATCAATTCTTGCGGCTTTTAAGGAGTTAGAGCAAACAAGCTCTGCAAAGTTATCCGATTTATGAGCCGCTGTTTTCTTTACAGGCTTCATTTCAATAAGGGTAACCGCTATTCCTCTGTTTGCTAACTGCCATGCCGTCTCGCAACCTGCAAGACCTGCACCTATTACAGTAACATTTTCCATTTTAAGATTCCTTTTTCTCTGCCTTTGTTTTCTTTTGACGGGTTACGCAAGAAGCATTCATACAATATTTTCTGCCCCTTACTCCTGCAATCATATAGTCGCCGCACTCGGGACATTTTTCGCCTGTAGGAACACCCGGAGACGCAAAATCACAGGCAGGATAATTAGAACATCCGTAAAATTTCTTTCCCTTTTTAGAGGTTTTCTTTAAAAGCTTAGCTCCGCACTTAGGACACGGTGTTGTAACCTCGTCCTGAGGCATAGGCTTTGTATTTTTACAGGACGGGAAATTAGGGCAAGCCAAGAACTTACCAAATCTGCCGGTTCTTACTACCATTTTGCTTCCGCACTTTTCACAAAGCACATCGGTTTCCTCTAGTGGCACCTTTACACGCTTTCCGTCAAGCGATTTTTCCGCTTTTTGATAAAGCTTATCAAAATCGTCATAAAAATTCTTTATGGTGTCAACCCAATTAAGCTCGCCCTCGCCAACCTTATCAAGCTTTACCTCAAGTCCTGCGGTAAATTTAACTTCAAATACTTTATTGAAATGCTCGGTCATAAGGTCAACTACTACCATACCAAGATTTGTAGGCTTAAAGGATTTCTTTATTCTTTCAATATAATCACGGTTTAAAATGTTTGAAAGAATAGGTGCATAGGTAGATGGTCTGCCAATGCCGTTTTCCTCAAGAGCCTTAATAAGTGTAGGCTCGGTATAACGTGCGGGGGGCTGTGTAAAATGCTGTTCGGGAATTAATTCCTTTAATTTTAGAATTTCACCCTCAGTCATTTCGGGAAGCTTAACGGCATTTTCACTCTCTACGTCCATTCCCTCTTCATAAAGCACAGTAAAGCCGTCAAAACGGACAGAATAACCCGAAGCCTTAAACATATAATCGCCCGCAATGATTGTAACCGCTACAGTATCCTGAACGCAAGCAACCATTAAAGAGGCTACAAAGCGGTCCCAAATGAGCTTATAGAGCTTGTATTGGTCAGATGTAAGGGATGATTTAATGCTTTCGGGGGTGAAATTAACATTTGTAGGACGTATAGCCTCGTGAGCATCCTGAGCACCGCTTTTGGATTTAAAATATCGTGGTGTTGTTGGTAAATATTTAGAACCGTAGGTGGCATTAATATAAGCGTTACCTTGTGCTCTTGCTTCTTCAGAAATTCGAAGTGAATCGGTACGCATATAGGTGATAAGACCGGTAGCACCAATTCCTGCAATTTCAATACCTTCAAACAACTGCTGAGCTATACGCATTGTCTTTTGACCTGTAAAGCCAAGCTTTCTTGATGCTTCTTGCTGAAGTGTAGAAGTAATAAATGGAGGTGCAGGCTGACGGTTACGCTTGCCTTTTTTAATTTCTGTTACTGTGTAGGTAGCGTCTTTTAAATCGGAAACGATTTTTAAAGCAGCTGCCTCATCAGGCAAATTATCAATTTTATTGCCGTTTTTGTCACCGTAAAAACTTGCAACAAAAGATTTTTTGCCTGAAAGTAACTTTGCGTCTACAGTCCAATATTCCTGAGAATTGAATTTTTCAATTTCTCTTTCACGCTCAACAATAAGTCTTAGTGCTACTGTTTGAACTCTGCCTGCAGAAAGTCCGCTTTTAACCTTTTTCCAAAGGAACGGGCTTAATTTATAGCCCACTATTCTGTCAAGCACACGGCGGGCCTGCTGAGCATCAACCAAATCAAGATTTAAAGCTCTTGGAGCCGACATACCCTTTTCAACACCGCTTTTGGTGATTTCGTTAAAGGTTACACGGTTTTCTTCCTTTTCATCAAGTGCCAAAATCTGAGCTAAATGCCAGGAAATAGCCTCACCCTCTCTATCAGGGTCGGTCGCAAGATATACCTTATCGGCTTTAGCGGCAGCTTCCTTTAGCGACGCAATTACCGCCTTTTTATCAGGCATATTTATATATTCGGGTTTAAAGTTATTCTTAGTGTCAACCCCAAGCTTTGATTTAGGCAAATCTCTGATATGGCCTACTGTTGCCATAACATCAAAATCAGGTCCTAAATACTTTTTTATACTTTTAATTTTGTTAGGGGATTCTATTATTAAAAGATTGGACATTGTTTTCCTCCGTAATCTTATAAATTTCTAAAGCTTTTCGTACATACCGCCCGGAATTGCCCTGATTAAAAACTCCATTTCAAGCTCGGTAAGAGCCGATAACAGCTCGCCGGATGAAATATCAGGAACACTTAACTCCTCAGGCAGAAATTTTTGCTTATCTAAACAATTATATACTATTTTTGCTTCTTTTGAAAGTGTTTCAGGCAAATTTTTTTCAATTTTTTCAATTTTTTCTACCGCAGTTGTCTTTTTTGCTCCTATTGGAGAGCTTGAAACTGCCTTTTCAACATCAATTTTATCAGGGAAACGGTAAATATATTCTCCTAAAATGTCACCGACATTCAAAATTGGCTTTGCACCGTCACGAAGTAATGCGTTAGAGCCTTCGTATTGTTTTGCATTAATAGGTCCGGGAATAACAAAAACGTCCTTGCCCTGCTCTATCGCGTGATTAGCAGTAATCAGTGCACCGCTTTTAGAAGTCGCCTCCACTACAACAGTACCTAACGAAAGTGCAGACAAAAGTCTGTTCCTTACAGGGAAAGTAAACCTTGAAGCCGGAGCAAAAGGTGGATATTCGCTTAATAAACATCCGCTATTTGATACTGCTTTACGAAGCTCCTTATTTTCACTTAAATAATTATTACAAATTCCGCAACCCATTACAAGGACAGTTTTTCCGTTGGCTTTAAGTGCACCTGCGTGTGCATAGGTATCACACCCCAATGCACCGCCACTAACTATTGTAAAGCCTGCTGCCGCCAAGCGGAAGCTTAAGGAATACGCCGCCTTTTTACCTGTATCGGTCACTTTTCGAGGTCCTACTATACAAATTGAAGGCCCGCTTTCAAAATCGGGCAATTCACCTTTTACATAAATTACCAGCGGGGCATCCTCCAAAACAGAAAGGCAGTAAGGGTATTCGCTATCACCAAAAGCAATTATCCTTATATCATTTTTCTTGCAATCATCAATAATCTTTACGGCGTCTGAAAGAGATGTGTTTTTTAAGTTTTCCAAATCACGTTTAGAAAAGATTTTGGCAGACAATCTTCTAGTTTCATCTGCTTTGTATATATTTTCGGCATTCCCAAAATATGAAAGTGCTTTTAAAGCCCTAATATTTGCTTGTCCGAGGCTTAACTGCAACCAGATTAAATATTTTATCATTTTAACATTTCCCACATTGCAATAGCCGCCGCCGTTGCCGCATTCAAGGACTCAGCCTTACCGAGCATAGGTATGGTTATACAAGCATCAGACACAGCCTTTGTCTCATCAGTGATTCCGTTTGCCTCGTTACCTATTACAACTATTGTACCCTCAGTAAAATTAATCTCAGTTATCTTTTTTGCGGTCTTTTCTACCACACAGGAGTATACCTTAAGTCCTAATTCAGATATCGAGTTTGAAAAATCGTCAAGAATTATGATAGGCATTCGCAAAACTGTACCCATAGATGCCCTTAAAACCTTAGGTGAATAAGGGTCACAGCTATTGTGTGACAAAATAATTCCCGTAACACCTAGTGCTTCGGCAGTACGTGAAACCGCACCCAGATTTGAGGGGTCAGCAAGGTTTTCAAGAGCTATATATTTTCCGCTACAATCAATTTTAAAATCAGTATTTTCAGGGATTTTTGCAACCGCAATTATGCCTTGTGGAGTGCTTGTATCACTGATTTTTTTAAAAAGCGAAGCCGAAAGAACATAACATTCATTTGCGTTTTCTGAAAAAGTAGCTATCTCATCAGGATGTTTTTGTTTTGCATCTGCAGAAACAATTAACTTATCAAAGCGTATTCCGTTATCCGTAGCATCACTGCATATACGCAGTCCTTCAATCACAAATAGACCGTTTTCACGGCGGAATTTTGCACTTGTCTGCAAACCGATTATCTGCTTGATAAGTGAATTTTCTTTGCTTGAAATATACTTAAATTCCTTCAAAAAAAGCACTTCCCCTGATGATAATTTTTATCTTAAAAAATGAAAAAGTCGCCCACGCGTATGTGGGCGATGTTTAATTATTTCTCTAAAGCCTTCTTAGCAGCCTTTACAAGTGTTGCAAAACCTGCAGCATCATTTACAGCAAGCTCAGCCAACATTTTACGGTTGATTTGAATACCTGCCTTGTTAAGACCGTTGATAAATGAAGAGTAGTTAATCTCGTTCATTTTGCAAGCAGCAGAAATACGTGTAATCCAAAGTCTGCGGAAATCTCTCTTCTTCTGCTTACGACCAACGTATGCATAGTTGCCAGATTTCATTACAGCTTCTTTAGCGGTTTTAAAGAGCTTTGACTTAGCGCCAAAATAACCCTTAGCAAGTTTTAATATCTTTTTTCTTCTTTTGCGTGTTGCTAACGCACCCTTAATACGAGCCATTTATGTTTACCTCCAATTAATCTTTTTTCCTTATTTATAAGGAATCATTTTCTTAACTGCAGCTACATTTGTTACGTCAGCAGTTACGGTCTTGCGAAGATTTCTCTTACGCTTGGTTGTTTTTTTGTTAAGAATGTGTGATTTGAATGCATGAGCTCTTTTAACCTTACCGGTTTTTGTGAGCTTGAAGCGCTTTTTAGCACCACTGTGTGTTTTAATCTTAGGCATTTTAAATCCTCCCTATTAATATTACAAAATTTATTTACTTGATTTGGGGCCAAGGAACATAAGCATATTACGTCCCTCCATTTTAGCAGCCTTTTCAACCGTTGAATAATCTTTACAAAATTCTGCAAAGCGGTTCATTGTATCAATTCCGATTTCGGGATGACCTAATTCTCTACCCCTGAAACGGATTGAAACCTTAACCTTGTTGCCATCTTGCAAGAACTTAATGGCGTGTCTGCCCTTGGTTTCAAAGTCATGAACATCAATACTAAGACCTAAGCGAATTTCCTTAACTTCCATAACCTTTTGGTTCTTTTTGGCTTCTTTTTCACGTTTGGCCTGCTCAAAACGGTATTTACCGTAGTCCATTATCTTGCAAACGGGCGGCTGAGCATTCGGTGAAATACAAACCAAATCAAGGTCTGCTTTTTCTGCGGCCTCTATAGCCTTAGAAATCGCAAGAATACCAA
>JAZNBP010000089.1:0-2414 GCA_045587085.1 Acutalibacteraceae bacterium
GGAACAAAGGTTTTGGCTCCTATGCCTGGTACAGTTCTTTCAGTTAAGGTTAATGTAGGTGACAAGGTAACAAGCGATTCACTCGTTGTTGTTATGGAAGCTATGAAGATGGAAAACGAAATTTTTGCAGGTGTTGAAGGCACAGTTACATCAGTTGTAGCATCAAACGGTGCGAGCGTTAACACAGGCGATGTTTTAGTTACAATAGCATAATTTGAAAGAAAGTGGTGACTAATTGTGTTAGAAAGTTTTGTTAACTTTTTTCAAAGCACAGGCTTTGCTGCACTTATGCAGTTAGGTACAGGCGACGCTATTAAAACTATTATAATGCTTGCAATAGCCTGCGTGCTTTTATACCTCGCAATTGTTAAACAATTCGAGCCTTTATTACTTTTACCGATAGCTTTCGGTATGCTTTTATCCAATCTTCCGATGGTTAAAGATTCTTCCGCAATTATGATGCATACAGAATGGTTTACAAACCCTGAATATATGATTGACGGACACGACCTTGATATCGGAATGATATGCCGAAAAGGCGGACTTTTAGACCTTTTATATCTCGGAGTTAAGCTTGGAATTTATCCTCCGCTTATATTCTTAGGTATCGGTGCTATGACGGACTTCGGTCCTTTGATTGCAAACCCAAAAAGTATCCTTCTCGGTGCTGCAGCACAGTTTGGTGTATTCTTTACATTCGTTGGTGCATTGGTTTTAGCGGCACTAATCCCAGGCGTTGAATTCGGTGTTAAAGAAGCTGCTTCAATCGGTATTATAGGCGGTGCTGACGGTCCTACTGCTATTTATGTTACAAAATCTCTTGCTCCTGCATTGCTTCCTGCAATTGCAGTTGCGGCATACTCATATATGGCACTTATTCCTGTAATTCAGCCGCCTTTGATGAAAATGATGACAACCAAAAAGGCAAGAATGACAGTTATGGAACAGTTAAGACCTGTTTCAAAGACAGAGAAAATTTTGTTCCCTATAGTTGTTACATTGGTTGTTGCCTTCATCATTCCTGATGCTGTTTCACTCGTAGGCTGTTTAATGCTCGGTAACTTAATGAAGGAATCAGGCGTTTGTGACCGTCTTGTTAAAACAGCACAAAATGAGCTTATGAACATAATCACAATATTCCTCGGTGTGACAGTCGGTGCAACTGCGACAGCTTCATCATTCTTAAGCCTTAATACATTATCTATTATCGCTTTAGGACTTATAGCTTTTGCATTCTCAACAATCGGCGGTTTGTTCTTAGGTAATATTATGTATTGGTTAACAAAAGGAAAGGTTAACCCTCTAATCGGAAGTGCAGGCGTTTCTGCAGTTCCTATGGCGGCACGTGTTTCACAGATGGTAGGTCAAAAGGAAAACCCTTCAAACTTCCTCTTAATGCACGCTATGGGCCCGAACGTTGCAGGAGTTATAGGCTCTGCTGTTGCAGCAGGAGTATTCCTCTCAATGTTCACTAATATTTAATGTTTGTTTTACATAGAAAGGAATGATTAAATATGGCTAATAAAAAACCGGTAAAAATTACCGAAACTATACTTCGTGACGCTCATCAGTCTTTAATCGCGACTCGTATGACAACAGAAGAGATGCTTCCTGCAGTAGAAATGCTCGATAAAGTAGGCTATCACTCATTGGAAGCTTGGGGCGGTGCTACATTTGACTCTTGCTTAAGATTTTTAAATGAAGACCCGTGGGAAAGACTCCGTAAAATCAAAGACAAGGCGAAAAACACACCTCTCCAGATGTTATTCCGCGGTCAGAACATTTTAGGATACCGTCACTATGCAGACGATGTTGTTGAGTACTTCGTTAAAAAGTCAATCGCAAACGGTATCAATATAATAAGAATTTTTGATGCATTAAACGATATCAGAAACCTCCAGACAGCAATTAATGCTACAAAAGCTGAGGGCGGACACGTTCAGGCGGCTATTTCTTATACAATAAGCCCTGTTCATAACACAGAATACTTCGTAAAGCTTGCTAAAGAATATGAAAACTGCGGTGCAGATTCAATCTGTATTAAGGATATGGCAGGACTCTTGATTCCGTATGATGCCGAGAAGCTTGTGGGAGAACTCAAAAAGGCAGTATCTGTTCCTATCCAGCTTCACACTCACTATACAAGCGGTGTTGCTGCTATGACATATCTTAAGGCAATAGAAGCAGGAGTTGATATTGTTGACTGTGCTATGTCGCCATTGGCAAGTCGGATCGTAGCCATGTCGTTCTGTGAGCCAAGGAGTTGAAAATGAAAATTGTCTTCCTAAGACCGCCTTGGCCTCCGACTTAGCATTAATTGCTGTCTGGAGGTTTCTGATATCGTTTAATGCATCAAAAATTCTTATTATATTGATACCGTTTGCGATTGACTTTTTAACGAAGTACTCAACAAC
>JAZNBP010000090.1:0-4276 GCA_045587085.1 Acutalibacteraceae bacterium
AAAAAGGCTTTGTAGTGCTTTTTTTATGCCAAAAACACAAAAAAATTATAATTTTCAAAATTTTTTTGAAAATAATTAAAAAAATACTTGATTTTTATGAAAAGGGGGTTTATAATGGCATTGTAGTGGTGCAAAGTGTAGTAAAAAACCACTAAAGTGTTTAAAAATGGTGAATTTGGAGGTGAAAACCATGCTTTTCGGCGGCTTCGATCATAAAATAGATAAAAAAGGTAGGGTTTTCATCCCTTCAACCTTTAGAGAAGAATTGGGCGAAAGCTTTATTATAAGTAAAGGTATATACGGAAAGCGTTGTCTTTGCGTATACTCGTCAGAAGAGTGGAAAGCACTTGTTGAAAAAATCGGCACATTACCAAGCACAAAATCAAGCTCGGTTAAACGTTTTTTATATGACGGTGCCTTCAATGTTGAATTTGACACTCAGGGCAGAATTTTGGTGCCAAGTACACTTCGTGAATATGCCGGCTTTGACAGTGAGGTTCACATTGTCGGTATGGATACCAACCTTGAAATTTGGGATAGTACCGCTTGGCAAGAGGAAAATAGCTCTAACACACTTGAATCCATTTCCGCTGTTATGGAGGAGCTTAACTTTTAATTATGGAATTCAATCATATTTCGGTTTTACTTAACGAGACTATTGAGGCACTTAATATAAGGCCTGACGGTATCTACGCTGACGGAACTGCAGGCGGAGCAGGTCATTCAAAAGAAATTGCCAAAAGATTAAAAAGCGGTATGCTTTATGCCTTTGACCGAGACCCCGATGCCGTAAAGATAGCAAGTGAAAGGCTAGCGGGCCTAAAAGCTCAGGTGATTAATTCAAAATTTAGCGATATGCAGGAAGAATTAAACCGTTTGGGTGTTAGTGGTCTTGACGGTATTTTGCTTGACCTCGGCGTTTCTTCTTATCAGCTTGATACTGCCGAACGGGGCTTTTCGTACCATAAGGATGCACCGCTTGATATGAGAATGAGTAAAAGCGGTTTATCTGCTAGTGATATGGTTAATACTTTAAGTGAATATGAGCTTAGCAATATTTTCTTTAAATACGGTGAGGAAAAATTCAGCCGCAGAATAGCAGAGAATATTGTAGCAGCCAGAAGTGTTAAGAAAATTGAAACAACATTAGAACTAGCAGAAATCATTGCAAATGCAGTGCCTGCCAAAGCACGCCGAGACGGACACCCTGCAAGAAAGTGCTTTCAGGCATTAAGAATTGCAGTAAACGGTGAGCTTGACGAACTTGAAACCGCACTCGATAAGTGCTTTGAGCTTTTAAAAAAAGACGGAGTTTTGGCAATAATCACTTTCCATTCGCTTGAGGATAGAATGGTAAAGCAACGCTTTAAAGAATATACTGTGGGCTGTACCTGTCCGCCGGATTTTCCTGTATGCGTATGCGGAAAAACTCCAAGGGGACGCTTGCCCTTTAAAAAGGCGATAGAACCTAGCGAATACGAACTTAACAATAACCCAAGAAGTAGAAGTGCAAAGCTTAGGGTAATAATAAAGAATTAAAATAGTAAGGAGTACTAAGATGGATAATCTTAAATATTATAATGATAGCTTAGCTTATGATTTTGATATGTTTATGCCCTCAAGCCCCAAAAGGGTACAAAATAAAGATAATATCGTTGTAATGCCCGAAAAGAAGGCTAAAACAAAAAGTCGCAAAAAAGCAGCTGTTAAGAGACTTTCATCGCCAATACTCCTTATGGTTTGTGCGATTGCCGTATTAGCAGGCTTTTGCGGAAACATATCATTAAGGCTTGAAATCAACGAAGTAAATGAAAATATAAATAAAGTAAATTCCTCTATAGCAGAGTTAGACAGCGAAATGGTAGGATTAGAGGTAGAAATGCAAAGACGTATTTCATACTCTAATCTAGAGCTTGAAGCAGTTGAGCTTGGTATGGTAAAGCCGACCAAGGAAAACGTAAATTATATTCGTGTAAACGAAAAAAATGCCGCTAAAACAGAAAGCGGCGAGATTGTTACTGAGGAGTAATAATTACAAAAAAACAGTTATATAATTATTTAGTAAAACGCGTACGGGAGCTGATTTTTTCGGCTCTCGTATTCGGGCATATAAATGTATGGTTTGGCGGTGTGCTTTTTGTCTTCAAAACTTGGTAAGCAGATGTTTATAAGAATACTTATTATGATGCTTGTAGTTATAATCCCCTTGTCGGGCATATCAGGCTATAGGCTTGTTAATCTTATGCTTGTAAACGGCAAAAAGTACAAAAGTCTGGCAGCAGAGCAACAGCTTTACGACAGTCTTATTACTGCTCCTCGCGGTGATATTTATGACCGCAATATGCAAACACTTGCTACAAGCTCCACCGCTTGGACAGTTTATGTTACTCCAAACAGCTTTAAAACTTTAAAGGATAGTGACGAAAAGGAAGAAGTAAGGGAAATTATCGCTAAAAATTTAAGCGAGATTTTAGAGCTTGAGTATGATACTGTCTTAGAGCAAACCAAGAAAGAATCCTACTACGTTATCGTAAAGAAAAAGGTTGAAAAGCCTGTTGCTGATAAAATCAGAGAGTTTATTGCAAGCGAAAAATACGAGGATTTTTCGCTTGGCAAATATATAGGTCTTGAGGAAACAACCAAGAGATATTATCCTAATGATAATTTGGCTTCGGTAGTGCTTGGCTTTGTCGGTTCTGACGACCAAGGACTTGGCGGAATTGAAAATTATTACGATAATATACTTACTGGAATTCCCGGTAGAGTTGTTGCGGCTAAAAATGCTGCCGGTACCGATTTACCGCTTACTTATGAAAGGGTAGAGGAGGCTACCAAGGGTAAGAGCCTTGTGCTTACCCTTGATTCCTATATTCAGTACAGTGCAGAAAAGTATTTGCAAATGGCAATAGAGGAAAATCTTATTGCCGAGCGTGGTGCCGCTATTGTTATGAATGTTAAAACAGGCGGTATTTTGGCTATGGCGGTTAAGGGTGACTTTAATCCTAACGAGCCGTTTAAGCTTTCGAGTGAGGATCAGGCTTTGCTCGACACAATTACCGATGAAAAGGAAAAAAAGGAAAAAACAACAGAGCTTACCAACCGTCAATGGCGTAATAAGGCGGTTTCAGATACCTATGAGCCTGGCTCTGTTTTTAAGGTTATTACAACCGCTATTGCTTTAGAGGAAAATTTGATAGGAAATAATAACACCTTTTTCTGTAGCGGCCACACAAATGTTGCAGGTCAGCCTTATGATTGCCATAAAGCACACGGTCACGGTACACAAACCTTAGCACAGGCAATTTCAAATTCCTGCAATCCTGCATTTATAACAATTGGTCAGCTTGTGGGCGTTGATATTTTCTCTAAGTATTTTACTGCCTTTGGTCTTACCGAAAAAACCGGCATTGACCTTCCGGGCGAATCAATGTCAAATTATCATAAGCAACAGAATATGGGCGTTATTGAGCTTGCATCGTCCTCATTCGGTCAAACCTTTAACGTAACACCGATACAGCTTTTAACCGCTATCAGTGCTTCTGTAAACGGCGGATATTTAGTTGAGCCACATCTGGTAGAAAAAACCATTTCTGCTGACGGTAAAACCGAAAAAATAGCAGGTGAAGGCTATAAACGTCAGGTTATTTCTAAGACAACATCTGCAAAAATCAGAGAACTTATGGAATTTGTTGCACAAAACGGTGCAAAAAATGCTTTAGTACCGGGCTATAGAATAGGTGCTAAAACAGGTACCTCACAAAAGGTATCAAAAATAGAGGCTACGGGTGACCAGTACTTGTATATTGGTTCTTGTGTGACTGTAGCACCGGCTGACGACCCTGAAATCGCGGTTTTGGTGTTACTTGATGAGCCTAAGGGTGATAAATATTACGGTGGAATAATCTCGGCACCGGTTAATTCAAAAATTATGCGAGACGTTTTGCCGTATCTTGGATATGAGGCAAGCTATACTGAGGAGGAGCTTAAAAAGCTTACCGTAACAGTTCCTGAGGTTGTAGGAAAAACAGTTGCCGAAGCACAGAATAAAATCAGTGCTTCAAAGCTACAGTATCAGGTTGTGGGTAACGGGCTTACAGTTGTTAAGCAGTTGCCTGAGGCGGGAAGTCAAGTATCAAACGGCGGCATAATAATTCTTTATACTGACGAATCAAGCGAAAAGAGTGTAACAGTACCGAACTTTATTGGTCTTACCGCTGCTGAGGCTAACACTGCAGCGGCAAATGCCGGTATTAATATTGAATTTTCAGGCAATACT
>JAZNBP010000091.1:0-2614 GCA_045587085.1 Acutalibacteraceae bacterium
GTTGCAGTACATAACTCTAAAGAGATTACTGTTAAGTATGATAAACCTGCTCCGCTTCAAATAGACGGGGAAGTAATTTCCAACGTTGAAAGCTATACTGTTACAAGCAGTGTTAAGGAATTGGAAACAGTAATTTAAAAAACTGTCTCACCGAAAAGTGAGACAGTTTTTTTATAATATTATTAGATTCTTTGGGGAGTGGGTTAGGTTTACATAATCTGTATCGGTTATTGCTACCATATCCTCAATTCTGACGCCGAATTCGTTTTCTAAATAAATTCCCGGCTCGACCGTCAGCACCATACCGCTTAAAAGCTTTGTGTCATCTCGGGTGTTAAAGCAGGGGGCTTCGTGAATTTCAAGCCCCACGCTGTGACCTAGTCCGTGACCGAAAGCACCATAAAAGCCGGCATCTGCTATAACATCGCGTGCTGCTTTGTCAATATCCTTGCAAATGGCGTTGGGCTTAATGTTTTTAAGTGCAGTTTCCTGTGCCTTTAGGACAGTATTGTAAACGGTTTCTTGTTTTTCGCTTATACCGCCTACGGCTACAGTTCGCGTCATATCCGACCTATAACCGCCCACGACACCGCCAAAATCCATAGTTACAAAATCACCAAACGCAATTTTTTTATCGGTCGGTGTCCCGTGCGGAAGGGAGGAATTTTTGCCCGATACTACAATAAAATCGAAGGAGACAGCATCACTTCCGTTGCGACGCATAAAAAATTCAAGCTCAAGTGCTATCTCTTTTTCGGTTTTGTTACAATCAATGAAGTTAAGAATATGTAAAAACGCTTTATCGGTTATTTCTTGAGCAGACTTTATGCAATCGATTTCCTTTTCGTTCTTTACACTTCGCATTTCACTAATTAAAAGGCTTAGTCGGTTGTCATTTAAAACTGTTATGCCTTCAAAAATGGATGAAAGCTGAGAATATTGATTTAAGTTTACATAATCTGTTTCCAAATAAAGAGTTTCGATGTCTTCTTTTTTTAATATTTCGTTAATATCAGAGTAAAGCTTTTGGGATAAAATAACCTCTAAGTCTTTAATTTCCTTAGCCGCTTTTTCGAAATAGCGAAAGTCGGTGAGAAAAAATGCACTATTTTCGGTTACCAAAACTGCTCCTGCTGATGATGAAAAGCCCGAAAAATAAAGACGGTTTACTTCACTTAAAATAAGTGCGGCACTCGATTTTTTTAGCAAAGCTCTTAAATTATTTATTCTTGTGTTTATCATTTTTTCTTTTCCTTTTTAAAAATAAAATCGTGGTTCAAATAGAGAATTGCGGGCAGATTGCAGATTAGCAAGGCTCCGTTTAAAAATGCAGAAAGTCTTAGTGCTGTCTGTGAATTCACAAAAGCCCCTGCAAGACAGCAAAGGGGATAAAAAGTATCAAACATCTGCCAAAGACGGTAGGCCTTAAGATGCTCAAGTGCGGCTTTCCCGTATACTGCCCAGCCTATAACGCTGGAAAAGGAAAAAAAGCAGAGCATAAGACATAAAATTGCCGCAGAGCCTTCTTTAAAAACGGTTTCAAACGCACCTGTCACAAGCGTTAGCGGAGAATGATTTCCATAATTAATTTTAACTGAGCTTACAAGAATTGTCAATGCTGTAAGTGTGCAAATAAGCGTAGTATCAACAAAAACCTCAAAAATTCCAAAAAGACCTTGCGTTTTCACATCGGCATCAAAAGCGCGGGAGTGAACTATTGCCGAGGTGCCAAGTCCTGCTTCGTTAGAAAATACACCGCGTGAGGCACCTGTAAACATAGCGGCAGTAACACTGCCTATTGCACCACCCGTAACACTTTTTGGTGATACGGCACCGATAAAAATTGATTTTACCGCATTTGGAAGTGAGCCTATATTGGCAAATATTACAGCAAAACAAATTAGAATATAGCCGAGTGACATTAATGGGACCAGCTTTTCGGTAATTCTGCCTATACCTGCAATTCCTTTTTTAAGCGATAAATAGCACAAAGCGGAGAAAATTACAACTACAATCAGGTTGAATGTTTTTGGTGCATTAAAGGCTTCTACTGCGACGGCGGTCTGTGTTATGTTGCCGCTTATAATAACAGTCGGCAAAAGCAAAAGGGAGAAAATTCCGCCTAAAAATTTAAATTTTTTAGGTGCAGCTTGTTCGATATAATACATAGGTCCGCCCGCAAGCCCGCTTCGGTATTTTATGCCAAGGGAAATTTCACCGTATTTAATGAGCATACCAAAAAGGCTTGAAAGCCACATCCAAAAAATTGCTCCTGCACCGCCTAAAACAAGAGCCGAGGATACCCCCACTATATTGCCTGTTCCGACCGTTGCGGAAAGTGCGGTGGTTGCCGCTTGAAACGAGGAAATATTTTCCCCCGACTTGCTTTTTTGTTTTGTAGCTTTTATAATTAGAGGGAACGATTTGCAAAGTCCCGAAACTTGCAAAAAACGGGATTTAAGACTTAAATAAACCCCTATTAAAATTAAAAGTGAAAAAGGTAAAAAGCCTGAAATTATGTTTTCAAGCAAAAGTAAAAAATCAGTCACAAAATCACCCAATTACATAGATATTTAAAATAGTAAAAATTATGACGATATACAATATTTGCTAT
>JAZNBP010000092.1:0-10701 GCA_045587085.1 Acutalibacteraceae bacterium
CAGTTTGAGGCGGTAACCACCACCGAAGGCCCTTTATTAGTGCTTGCCGGTGCAGGAAGCGGAAAAACCACCGTTTTGGTAAACCGTATTTTAAATCTTGTTAAATTTGGAAACGCGTATAACAGCAGTTTTATTCCTAATTTTTCAGCAGAAGACATTGAGGAGGCTACCGCATTTTTAAACGGCGAGTGTGAGGATATTTCTACCTCTGCATTTTCTGTTAGTGCGGTAAAGCCTTGGCAGATTTTAGCTATCACGTTTACAAATAAAGCCGCAGGCGAATTAAAAGAGCGTATTTCCGCTAAACTCCCCGAAAATTCAGACGGTGTTTGGGCAGGTACTTTTCACTCGGTATGCGGTAAAATTTTAAGAATGAATGCGGATTATTTAGGTCACGGCTACACCTCGCATTTTACAATTTATGATACCGACGACCAACGACGTCTTATGAAAAGCATTATGAAGCAGCATAATATTGACGAGAAATTTGTTCCGCATAAATCAGTATTATCTGCAATTTCAAGTGCCAAGGACAAGCTTTTGACACCCGAAGACTATCTTGAATCTGTCGGTCAGGACCCAAGGCAAAAGACTATCGGTATGCTTTACAGATATTATCAGGAAGCCTTAAACAGCTCAAATGCTATGGATTTTGATGATATGATTTTTTATACCACCGAGCTTTTGAAAGAAAACCCCGAAATTTTAGATTACTACAGCAATAAATTCCGCTATATATTAGTGGACGAATATCAGGACACCAACTATGCACAATACGAGCTTGTAAGACTGCTTTCATCGGCACATAAAAACATCTGTGTTGTGGGCGATGATGACCAGAGTATATATCGCTTTAGAGGTGCTACAATTGAAAATATTTTGAATTTTGAGGAAGATTATGTCGGTGCTAAAACCATAAGACTAGAGCAAAATTATCGTTCTACCACCAACATACTAAACGCAGCTAATAATGTGATTGCAAATAACAAAGGCAGAAAAGGCAAAAATCTTTGGACTACCAACGGTGACGGTGAAAAGATAACCATCTACACTGCAGAGGATGAGCGTGACGAGGCCCGATTTGTAGCAGACAGTATTCTAGAGAATGTGCGAGAAGGTGCAAAATATTCCGACCACGCAATACTTTACCGTATGAATGCTCAATCAAACGCACTTGAAAATGCGCTGGCAAGAAGCGGTATTTCATATAAGGTTATCGGCGGTACAAGGTTTTTTGACCGCAAGGAAATCAAAGATGTACTCGCCTATTTACACCTTATAAACAATAATAATGACGATTTGCGTCTTAAGAGAATAATAAACGAGCCTAAGAGAAGTATCGGTGCTACAACCGTGGATAATGCCGCACAGATTGCTATGCAGCTTAACACCTCTATTTTTGAGGTTCTTTCTCACGCTGACGAATATGCAGCACTTTCCCGTGCTGTAAAGTCAATAAATGGCTTTTGCGAAATCATCAATACACTGACAGAGCTTGCCGAGGAAGTACCAATTAGCGAGCTTTTTGAAAAAATGCTGGATATTACAGGTTATAGGGAAGCCTTAAAGGCTGAGGGTGACGAAGGACTTGAACGTCTTGATAACGTAAAAGAATTCGCTACCAACATTGCTCAGTATGAGCTTGAAAATGACGAGCCTTCGCTCACCGCATTTTTAGAGGAAATTGCCCTTGTCAGCGATATTGACGCTATGGACGAGAGCGAGGACAGGGCTATACTAATGACCATTCACTCCTCAAAAGGACTTGAATTTAATAATGTTTATCTGATTGGTATGGAGGAAGGAATTTTCCCCGGCAACCAATCAATATACGGCGGTCCTGAGGAAATTGAGGAGGAACGCAGACTTGCATACGTAGCAATCACACGTGCAAAAAAGCGACTTTATATCACAAACACCTATATGCGTATGCTTTACGGTATGACAAGCCGTAATTTGCCGTCTCGCTTTGTAAAAGAAATACCTGAAAGCTTTACAAACTACAAAGGCTATGTAAAGCATTATGTTATATCCCCTACACCCACAAGGACAAAGGCAACTGTATATCAGAATTCCTACGCAAAGCCTGCAACCCCCTCTTATCAAAAGCCTGTGGTCTCAGGAGTTAGCTATTCTCCAGGTCAAGAAGTTTCCCACAAAACCTTTGGCAAAGGTCTTATTCTGTCGGTAACTCCTATGGGTGCTGATACTATGCTCGAAATTGCCTTCGAAAATGTTGGCACGAAAAAGCTTATGGCAAACTACGCAAAATTAACAGTTTAGCAAAAAAACCGACAGTAAATTATGATAAACTAAAAGAAAAACTGAAATCAGGTGATTTTTTGACAATCGGCACAAAAGTGATTAAGCTAAATGCAAGAAATATTTTAAAGACTTATATTGCACCTTGCTTTTTTGCGGGACTTATATTTCTGTTTTCATATTTCGGCTTTTATATGCTTTGCAGTATATTTGCATATATAAATATGCAAACTTTTGCAGGACTTTTGCTTTATGCTATAATACTATTCATCATTTCTCCGCTATTTTTAGGTCTTTTACGTTTTTATTGGCGTTTAACCTTTGATGAATTTGACAACCCCATAAGTATTTTTTATTATATGTCCGACAAAAAGCTATATTTTAAAGCCGTAAAGCTTATATTTTCTTTGGCATTAAAGCTTATATTCCGCATTGCACTTTATATGCTACCTGCAATAATAATTTCCGTGCTTGTATCTCAACCTTTCTATTCGACTTTTGATATTTCAATGCCGTTATGGGTTAGCTATCTCTCGCATATTAAAAACGGGTTGATTGTTTTATGCTTAATTATTGCATTTTTATCAATGCTTAGATACTACCTTTCACCCATACTGTTTGTAATTAATGATACTATCGATATTGACGAAGCTACAAATATGTCAAGCATTATTTCAAAAAAGTCCGCCACGGATTTTATTTACCTGTTTTTATCACTTGTCTTTTGGATTATTGCTTCTGTTTTTGTTTTACCGCTAATATTCACTATTCCGTATTTTTGCCTTTGCTACATTGTGCACTCTAAAAATGCAATAGCGGAATATAATGCCCATATACAAGCCATTAACGATATAAACAATAACAATTATTTTGAGGGAATTTAAAATGTTTAGAAAGGTTATTTTAGCATCTGCATCCCCTAGACGGCGTGAACTTTTAAGTATAATTTTCCCCGAATTTGAGGTGATACCGTCTAATGCCGAGGAAATCATACCAAAAAACATAAGCCTTATTGACGCACCCGAGTATCTGAGTAAGATTAAAGCCTTGGATATTGCAAAGGCTTATCCTGATGCCTTGGTTATCGGTGCAGATACTTCGGTTATAATTAACAACAAAATTTTGGGCAAGCCAAAAGATAAAGATGAAGCCTACAATATGATAAAAATGCTTTCAGGCAATGAACACTTTGTTATAACAGGCTGTACTGTAATAAATGGTGAAAATACTGTATCCTTTAGCGAAAAAACCTCTGTATTTTTTAATAATTTAAGCGAGAAGGAAATAATTGATTACATCAATACCGACGAGCCTTATGACAAGGCAGGCGGATACGGTATTCAAGGCAAGGGAGCTTTACTTGTCAAAAAAATAGTGGGCGATTATTTCAATGTTGTAGGGCTTCCTGTTTCAAGGCTTAATGCTGAAATCAAGGGAATGTCTGGCATTTTTTAAAAACGCTTGACATTTTAAGTATAAAGTAATAAAATCAAGGCGTATACTAATATTTAAGGAGCATTGTTTTGAAAATTAATTCTAAAAAGCTTTTAGCTACAATTATTTCACTTATAATGGTGTTTGTTCTCACTCTCACCGGATGTGGTGAAAACAAAAAATCCTTAACCGACAAAACAGGAAGCACTAAAGCTGAAGTCGGCGGTGGAAATGCCGAAAATCAGGCATTAAATAATATATTTGAAAAGAATATGGCAGAATCGGGCGAGCTTGACATTGTAAGCAATATTTTTACCGACGCCTTAGTATATACAGGCTATAACCTTAACAAGCACAACGCCGACGGTCTCAGATGGACTTACATCTTAGCACGCGACAAGGCACATAGAGGTTGGCTTTCGGATATAGGCTACGGTGGCGGTTGCTCAGGCTATGAAACTACAGACGAGGGACTCCCTAATATCAGACGTTTTGAGCAGGGCGGACTTGTTTGCGCTTCGTATGTAACCTATGTTTACTTTAACTATCTGCCTAACGTATTAGGTATTGACACATCCTCACTCACAAAGCCTCAGGATGCTTGGAACGCTGACCACTGGTATGATGCAGCCCTTGATTGGGTTGAAAAAGGTTATTCTGAGCATATCGGCTTTGATGCTTCTATCAATTACGGAAAGCATATTAAGTTTAAGCCTGAAAAGGATATCCCGATAGGCTCTATTATGGTTTTCTGCAAAACGGGACAAAAAAATCTTGAAGACCCAAGAGGCGGTCACGTTGCACTTTACGCAGGCTATAAAAACGGATATCATTGGGTAACCCACGTAGGTAATGATAACGGCCCCGAATTCTGTGCGGTTGAAAGAATGAACTGTGACCCTATTGACCCGCATTGGCCATTGGATATAATTACTCTCCCCTCTAATATTCGATTTGGTGCTTCATTGCAAGTAGCGGTTGTTGATGAAAATGAAAAGCCTATTGAAAATGCAGAGCTTACCCTTAAAAGAAACGGTAAAACCAACAGCCTTAAAACAAATAAAAACGGAAACACCATTTTCAGCAAGCTTGATTATACAGAGGCAGAGTTAACCCTTACTGTACCCGAAGGCTACACCTGTGATGAAGCTACAAAAAAGGTAAATCTTACCTCTAAAAACAACAGTTTAACGCAGATTGCCTTTACATTAAAAAAGAAATAATTTTAAAGGAGGCTTTAGCCTCCTTTTTTTATGCTTGACTTTTATTCGATAAAACTATAAAATACTTAAAGTATTATATTAAAGGGGAGTTAAAATTGAAAATTTTAAATAATAAGCTATTTTCCGCTTTTGTTTGTATGCTAATGGCTATTTGCCTATTGCTTACAAGCTGTGGTGAAAAGGCAGAAAGCAAAAAACCTGCAAAAGCAGATAAGGAAACTGTAAATACAGAGAAGCCTGCCGAAAAAGAGGAGGAACCCGAAATTGAGGAGGAGCCCCAAATTGAGGAAGAACCTGAGGTGGAGCAAAAACCCGAAATTTCCCCGAAACCTTCTAATCCCACTCCTGCCCCAAAACCCACCACACCTACCTTAAGCGGTACATTTAACCCTAACCCCTCTGCTCCGTCTTACGGTAACTTTACACCAAATCAAACGCTTGATATTGCAAGTAACATTTTTACCGATTCTCTTGTTTATACGGGATATAATCTAACAAAACACAACAATTCAGGACTTAGGTGGACTTATATACTAGCTAGTCAAAAACGTAGCAAGGGTTGGCTTTCAAAAATCGGCTACGGCGGTGGTTCTACAGGATACGAAACTACTGCTGACGGCAAGCCGGATATAAAGTATTTTGAAAAACGCGGTCTTGTTTGTGCTTCCTTTGTAAGCTATGTATATTATAACTATCTGCCTAATGTTGCAGGCATTGATACCTCTATGCTTACCCGCCCTAACGACTCTAAAAATGCTCACGATGTTTACAACGCTGCACTTAATTGGGTTAAAAAAGGTTATTCAGAGCTTATCCCCTTTCAAGCATCTATAAGCTCAGGCAAGCGGATTAAATTCCGCAGTTCAAAGGATATTCCTATAGGCTCTATTATGGTATTCTGCAAAACCTCACAGAAAAACAGCTCTAATCCAAGAGGCGGTCACGTTGCAATTTATGCGGGGTATTCAAAGAATTCCGCAGGCGAGGAAAACCATTGGGTAATCCACGTTGGTAACGATAACGGTCCCGAGTTCTGCTCGGTTGAGCGTATGAATGCCGACCCTTATGACCCACATTGGCCCTTAGCAGTAATTTCCGCACCGAAAAATATCCGCTTTGGTGCAGCACTTCAAATCAAAGTATCCGACCAAGACGGCAATGCCGTAAACGGAGTAAAGGTTAGTCTTAAAGATAAAAACGGAAAAGCCTATACCCTATCTGCTACTAATCAAGAAGGCGTAACCTCTATAGAGTATTTGAATTACTTAGGTGTTACAGCTACCATCACAGTACCCGAAGGCTACACCTGTGAAGCTCCAACACAAAGCATTACCCTTACAACTAAAAACAACAGTCTTAATACACTTAGCTTTACAATTAATAAAACACCTGTAGAAAACCCTGACCAAGGCGACGACAATACAGAAAATTCAGATAACACCGATATAGTAGAATAAATTTAAAATGGGTTGTAAAAAAACTAATTCTTATTTTACGAACAAATTAAAATAATATATCGTAGGGGCGTGCGTCCCCGAACGCCCGTTAGTTACGATGAATTTAACGGACAATCCGGAGGCTTGTCCCTACAAATTATCAATAAATATACATTAAATTCAAGCTTATATTTCAAATCAGATGATAGAAAAAGCGAAAGAAGTTCTAATTTCTCTTCTTCCGCTTTTTTATATTTATTTTGTTTTATGTAATTTTGTGATATAGAGTTTTTTTGCAACCCCTTTTCTTTTAGAAATATTTTTTATTAGAGGTTTTATTTACTCCCAAAATACCGCCTATTAAACCTGACAAAACAAAAATTATTAGATGAAACAGCGTATTATAGGTGATACCTCCGCCATTTATAACAAGCGAAATTAAGAATATCAGTACAAAATTTGATATACCTATTATAAAGCCTATCAAAAAGCCCTTCTTTTTGACCTTCATAGCCAATAAGAAAGAGGTAATTAATATCGAAAATGCCACGCTCAAGGTTCCGAGCAGTGAAGCATAATTACTGTCTAAGTCAGCAAAATACATCAAGAATGAAAATAGTGCGATAAAAGCCGCCGCAATTATAATTTCTAAAACAATTGTTTTAAGTATTAATTTATAAAGACTGTTGCTACCTTCTTTTCCCATAAAAAATCCCTCCCGAATAATACATTATATTCGGCAGGGATTAATTTTATTAATTATTTCTTTAAAGGAGCTTCATCGTGAACCGTAAGGTTTTGCTGTAAAGCCCAACGAGCTATTGTAAGCTTTGAGTGGTCGCTAACAGATTCGATAACCATTGTATCATCCTGCAGTGAAATTACTCTGCCGTGAATACCACCTATGGTCACAACATTGTCACCAATCTGTAGATTTTCACGCATTTTTTGTTCTTCTTTTTGCTTTTTCTTCTGGGGACGGATAAGCAAAAGATACATTAAACCAAAAATTAAAACCATCGGCAAGAAAGAAATCAATAATGACCCTATGCTTGCTTGCTGTTGTTTTTGAGCTGCCAAACAAATAATATCAAAATTCATTAAAATAACCTCCAAAAAATTACTAAAAAATATTATACCGCAAAATGCTTGTATTTGCAAGCATTATTTTAAATGCGTGTAGAGTATATGATTTCTTTTTCCTTTTTGAATTCGTGAAATCTGCCCTCATCCAAAGCATTTCTGATATCGGTCATAAGATTGTTATAAAACCAAAGATTATGCATAACAAGAAGCCTACCCGCTAACATTTCCTCCGCTTTTAAGAGATGCCTTATATATGCCTTACTGTAACGCTGACATACGGGGCATTTGCACTCAGGGTCAATAGGTGTCATATCGCGGTCATACTTTTTATTATTGATATTTATAATGCCCTGCGATGTAAAAAGATGTCCGTGACGGGCATTACGGCTTGGCATTACGCAGTCAAACAAATCTACACCACGCTCAACCGCATTTAAAATATTAGCAGGAGTGCCGACACCCATTAAATAACGTATTTTATCTTTGGGCATATACGGTGTTACATTCTCGATTATATCATACATAATCTCGGTAGGCTCACCAACAGCCAAACCACCTATTGCATAACCGTCAAGTTGGAGCTCGGAAATCTGCTTCATATGCTCTATTCTTAAATCCTTATAGGTACAGCCTTGATTTATACCAAACAGCTTTTGCTCAGGATTAATGGTAGTCTCTAACGAATTGAGGCGTGCCATTTCGTCCTTACAACGCTTAAGCCAACGGGTTGTCCTCTCACAGGAAGCCTTTGAATAGCTATGCTCTGCAGGATTTTCAACACATTCGTCAAACGCCATTGCTATTGTAGAGCCAAGGTTAGACTGTATCCGCATACTTTCCTCAGGTCCCATAAAAATCTTTCTGCCGTCAATATGGCTTTGGAAGGTTACGCCCTCCTCACTAATTTTCCTCAGGCTTGATAAAGAAAACACCTGAAAACCGCCACTATCGGTTAAAATAGGACCTTCCCAAGTAGAAAACTTATGAAGACCGCCACAGTCTTTTATTAGCTCGTCGCCCGGTCTCACGTGCAAATGATAAGTATTTGAAAGCATTACCTGACAGTTAAGTGTTTTTAAATCCTCTGCAGAAACTGCTCCCTTTATCGCACCCTGAGTTGCAACATTCATAAAAGCAGGAGTTTGTACCACTCCCCTATTGGTATGGAATTCAGCCCGTCGAGCGTCGCCCTCGGTTTTAAGTAACTTATACATAATTTCTCCTAAATAAAAAACTAAAACTATTATATTGATTATAACTAAAATTCAAGGAAAAATCAACTAAAAAAGCGGTAGGTTGACCTACCGCTTAAAATATCGATTACTTATTTCTTTCGGAAAAGCTTAATTACAAACAATGTTGCAATCATAAGTACAACAGCAATCGGAAGTGCTATCATCCAATTTGTAACAAAGCCTGCAATGATGTATGATACAAAAGAAACTCCAGCTACAGTTAACGCATAGGGCAACTGTGTCGAAACGTGGTTAATATGGTCACACTGTGCACCTGCAGCGGACATAATGGTTGTATCAGAAATTGGTGAGCAGTGGTCACCGCAAACAGCACCGGCAAGACAAGCAGACATACCAATTACTGAATGAATAGTGCCTAAGTCAAATGCACTCAGAACGATAGGAATTAAGATACCAAATGTTCCCCAAGATGTGCCTGTTGCAAAAGCGATAAAGCAAGCAACAAGGAATATAATTGCGGGCAAGAAATTGTTAAGACCGCTTGCATTTGCAAGAGCTGCTTTTACAAAACCGTCAGAATCAAGAAGACCTGTCATATTCTTTAAAGCAGTAGCTAATGTTAAAATTAAAATTGCAGGAACCATAGCATTAAAGCCCTTAGGAATACATTCCATAGCCTGCTTAAAGGTAACAAGACGTCTTGCAATAAAGTAAATCATAATTGCTACAAGTGCTATAATACCGCCCCAAGGAAGACCAACAGTTGCATCGGTATCAGCAAAAGCATTGATTATACCTGTACCCGAATTGCCAATATAGAAAAGTGCATAAATGCAAATTCCAATAAGAGCAATAATCGGTAAAAGTAGGTCTATAACGCGTGCTTTATCAGTAAGCGGAGCTTCCTCTTCTGCAGTTGCATTTACAGTACCTGAAGTGAATAAATCACCATTTTGAGCATTTAATTCGTGAAGCTTCATAGGACCGTAGTCAAACTTCATAAGAACAATAGCAATTATGAATACGAATGTAAGCAAAGAGTAAAAATTGTAAGGAATTGCTTTAATAAAGTATGAAAAACCGTCAGCCTTGATTTCGTTATCGCTAAAAACTGTGGTAACAGCAGCAGCCCAAGAGGATATAGGAGCTATCATACAAATAGGAGCTGCAGTAGCATCTATCAAATATGCAAGCTTTGCACGGGAAATCTTTGCTTTGTCGGCTACAGGACGCATAACTGCACCAACAGTTAAGCAGTTGAAATAGTCATCAATAAAGATAAGTACACCAAAGCAGAAAGTAGCAAGAGAAGCACCTATTTTGCTCTTAACATTTTTGGCAGCCCATCTACCAAATGCCTGAGCACCGCCCGTCTTGTTAATAAGAGCAACTATTATACCCAATATAACAAGAAAAACGAATATACCTGCCGTACCGGAAACGGCAGAAATAAAACCGTCATTAGTAATAGAATCCACTGTTTTCAAGGGATTGAATTTTGCTGCAAGCAAGCCACCTACTAAAACACCCACGAAAAGTGATGAGTATACCTCTTTGGTAAGAAGTGCCAATCCGATTGCGACAACCGGTGGGAAAAGAGACCATAAAGTGCCAACAGGTGATGTTATAGAGCCGGTAAAAGCACAACCTACACCAAAACCTACAACAAACAACAGAATTAACACTTTAGGCAAGATTTTTTTCATAGTCATTGTTGTTAAACCTCCTAAAAATTAAAAACCGCAAGCTTAAAACATTAGCTTACGGAAATTTTACAATATTCCGATAGCGCTCCACATAAGTGACAGTCTGCCCCATTTTATGTAAGCCGACCAGCAAAAACGGTGTGACAGTACCGCAGTTACTTCGGCATTTTCCCCTTTCGCATCCTTAACTGTCCAAAAATGGATGTTACTAATGAAAAACGCACCTCTATCAACGAAAACATTGTATCACACAAGTGTATTAAAGTCAATCATTTGTTCATACTTTATTAAAATAAAAGAATACAAAACAAAAATCCCATCGACAAAAGTCGACAGGATTTTCTTTTTGGCTGGGGAA
>JAZNBP010000093.1:0-3022 GCA_045587085.1 Acutalibacteraceae bacterium
TATTGAAATGGGCGACGGCGTGCAAGAGGTTTTGGCTACTGCCGGTAACAATAAGCTTGGCGGTGACGACTTTGATAAGCGTGTAATGGATTATATCGTTGCAACCTTTAAGGCTGAGCAGGGCATTGACTTGTCGGGCGACAAAATGGCTATGCAGCGTGTAAAGGAAGCTGCAGAAAAGGCAAAAATCGATTTATCCGGTATGACCACTGCTGATATTAACCTTCCCTTTATTACTGCTGACCAGACAGGTCCTAAGCACTTTGAAACAACTCTTACTCGCGCAAAGTTTAACGAGCTTACCGCTGACCTTGTAGATGCTACAATGGCTCCTGTTCGTCAGGCACTTGCAGACTCCGGTCTCGATAAGAGCGATATCAACAAGGTGCTTATGGTAGGCGGTTCATCAAGAATTCCCGCTGTTCAGGAAGCGGTTAAGAACTTTATGGGCAAAGAGCCCTTTAAGGGCATCAACCCCGACGAATGTGTAGCGCTCGGTGCATCCTTGCAGGCAGGCGTTTTGGGCGGCGACGTTAAGGGCTTGTTGCTCCTCGACGTAACACCCCTTTCATTAGGTATCGAAACAATGGGTGGCGTTTCCACAAAGGTTATCGACAGAAACACCACTATTCCTGCTAAAAAGAGCCAGATTTTCTCAACTGCGGCTGATGGTCAGACCTCAGTAGAGGTACACGTTTTACAGGGCGAGCGTGAATTCGCTAAGGATAACAAAACTCTTGGTGTATTCCATCTTGACGGTATCGCATCTGCTCCCCGTGGCGTTCCTCAGATTGAGGTTACCTTTGATATTGACGCAAACGGTATTGTTCACGTTTCCGCAAAGGATTTAGGCACAGGTAAGGAAAACGATATTACAATCACCTCTAATACAAATATGTCAAAAGAGGATATCGATAAGGCAGTTAAAGAGGCTGAGGAATATGCAGCTGAGGATAAGAAACGCAGAGAAGCTGTGGATGTTCGCAACAATGCCGACCAGATGATTTACCAGACTGAAAAGACTATTACCGATTTGGGCGACAAGGTTACTGAAGACGAAAAGGCTAAGATTAACACCGCAAAAGATGCTTTAAAGGAAGCTCTTAAAGGTGAGGATATCGATGCTATCAAGGCCCGTCAGGAAGATTTGCAGAAAGAGTTGTTTGCTATTAGCGAAAAGCTTTACAAGGCAGCAACTCCCGAGGGAGCACAGTCTGCACCTCAGGGCGAAGCAGATCCTAACGTTTACGAGGCTGACTACACAGACGTAGACGACAATAAATAATTTTATAACGTAAGGGCATCGACCCGAAATAGAGGGCGGATGTGGGCATCCGCCCCTACAACATATTAGGAGAATTATTTTGGCTGAAAAAAGAGATTATTATGAAGTCTTAGGAGTAGATAAATCCGTCTCGGAGGACGATTTAAAAAAAGCATATAGAAAAGCAGCAAAAAAGTACCATCCCGACCTAAATCCCGGGGATGCCGAGGCAGAAAAAAACTTTAAGGAAGTAAATGAAGCCTATGAGGTGCTCTCCGATAGTGAAAAGCGTGCTCGGTACGACCAATTCGGTCACGCAGGCGTAGACCCTAACTTCGGTGCCGGTGGCGGCGGTGCTTGGGGCGGAGGCTTCGGTGATTTCGGTGACTTGGGCGATATCTTCGGCTCCTTTTTTGGCGGTGGCTTCGGGGGTGGCAGCAGACGTAATCCAAATGCTCCCAGACGCGGTAACGATACAGCGGCTACTGTTAATCTTTCCTTTGAGGAAGCGGCAATGGGCTGCAAAAAAACTGTAAAGGTCACAAAGATAGATAACTGCTCTGAATGTGACGGCACAGGTGCTGAAAAGGGAAGCTCTGCTAAAACCTGCCCCGTTTGTCACGGAAGTGGTCAGGTTTCGGCTACTCAACGTACACCGTTTGGCGTGATGCAAACTCAAAAGGTTTGTGACCATTGTAAAGGTAGCGGAAAAATCATAGATAATCCTTGCCGTAAATGTGCAGGCAAGGGCAGAATAAGACATACTGTCGATGTTCCTGTAGATATCCCTGCCGGTATTGATGACGGTCAGGTAATAAGTCTGCGTGGCGGCGGCGATGCCGGTGTAAACGGCGGACCTTCGGGCGATTTGCGTATAAATGTAAATGTTCGTCCTCACCCGATTTTCGAGCGTGACGGTTACGATGTTTACTGCGAAATACCTATTACCTTTACTCAGGCGGCTTTGGGTGACGAAATTATCGTTCCTACTCTTTACGGAAAAACAAAATTCAGTATCCACGAAGGCACACAGCCGGGCGACGAATTTAAGCTTAAGGGCAAAGGCATCCAAAGACTTCGCTATGCCGGTAAGGGTGACCAGTACGTCAGAGTGGTAGTCGAGGTTCCGAGGGACCTTAACCGCGAGCAAAAGGAAAAACTGAAAGAGTTTGAAAAATCCTTCAAGGATGATAAAAATTACAATAAACGCAAGTCCTTTATGGATAAGGTCAAGGATTTGTTTAACGACTAATTAAAAACGGCACTCGCAAGGGTGCTGTTTTTATGTAATTACATATACATATTATATATAATAAATAAGAAGAAATGTGGTTTAAAGAAGCCCTGAAACCCAAGATATAGTGGTCTAAAAAATAATTTAAAAATTTTTAACTTTTTTTGAAAAAAAGTGTTGACAAAGGGTAATTGATGTGGTATTATAATCAGGCGCTCCAAACGAGGGGGTGCCAAAAACGGACCTTGAAAATTAAACAACGACAATAATAAGGACCCGACAATTCTTAAGAGAAATCGAGAGAAAAGTCAAGTGTACTTTAAAAAGTAAACGGACAAAAAATAATGCGTCAGCATTAAAGTAAAGAGCTAAAGAGCGCTTTAAAAAAAGATTTTAACACGAAAGTGTTGAGATATAATTTTTTAGAGAGTTTGATCCTGGCTCAGGACGAACGCTGGCGGCGTGCCTAACACATGCAAGTCGAACGGAGTGTTTCGCTGAATTGATATAAGCTTGCTTAAGGA
>JAZNBP010000094.1:0-8472 GCA_045587085.1 Acutalibacteraceae bacterium
AAAAAGTTTTCGTTTTCGTAGATTTCGGGGTTGATTTCCTCAACCTTCATACCTGTACCTGCAGGAACAAGCTTACCAATAATAACATTTTCCTTAAGACCGAACAAGGGGTCAACCTTACCCTTAATAGCAGCCTCGGTGAGAACACGTGTAGTCTCTTGGAAGGAAGCAGCAGAAAGGAAGGATTCGGTTGCCAAGGAAGCCTTTGTAATACCGAGCAAGGTTGCTTGGTAGGTAGCCTTTTTAAGCCCCTCCTCACCGGCATTGATACGGATTTGAACGTCCTTATTTGCATCGGCAATTTCCTTATATTCGTAGCTTACGTTCTGGAGCAAATCGGTAGAGCCTGCATCGGTAATGCGAAGCTTCTTCATCATTTGACGAAGAATAACCTCGATATGCTTATCGTTGATGTCAACACCCTGAGTACGGTAAGCATTCTGAATTTCAGCAATGATATACTGCTGAACAGCCTCAGGTCCCTGAGCCTCTAAAATATCCTGAGGATACTTAGCACCGGGGATTAGCATATCGCCTGCGTTTACAAAGTCACCGTCTGCAACAAGAGGACGGATACCGTAGGGAATAGTAACCTTTTCCTCGGTTTTCTCCTCATCATTTGTAATGATGATAACATTGCTCTTCTTTTCCTCGGCAATGCGAACAGTACCACTCATCTTAGCGATAAGAGCACAACGCTTGGGACGTCTTGCTTCAAACAGTTCCTCAACACGGGGAAGACCCTGTGTAATATCCTCTGTAGAAGCGATACCGCCTGTATGGAAGGTACGCATTGTAAGCTGTGTACCGGGTTCACCGATAGACTGAGCAGCCACAATACCTACAGCCTCACCTGTGGTAACAGGCCTTGCAGTAGCAAGGTTTCTACCGTAGCACTTCTTACATACACCGTGGTGGCTATGGCAAGTAAGAACAGAACGGATTTCTATTCTTTCAATGCCTGCATCAACAATAGCCTTAGCAGCGTCGCCTGTAATCATATCCTCCTTAGACCAGATAATCTCACCGGTTTCGGGATGAACAGCATCATGCAATAAATATCTGCCTTCGAGACGTTCCTGTAAAGGCTCTAAGATGTGGTTACCGTCTTTAATATCAAATACGGTCAAGCCTTCCTCAGTTCCGCAATCGTCCTCACGAACGATAACATCCTGAGCAACGTCAACAAGACGACGGGTAAGATAACCCGAGTCAGCAGTACGAAGTGCAGTATCGGCAAGTCCCTTACGAGCACCACGAGAGGAAATAAAGTACTCAAGTACGTTAAGACCTTCACGGTAGTTAGCACGAATCGGAACCTCGATAACCTTACCTGCGGTATTTGCGATAAGTCCACGCATACCGGCAAGCTGTCTTATCTGAGCCATAGAGCCACGGGCACCGGAGTCAGCCATCATAAAGATGGGGTTAAACTCATCAAGGTTGCCCTTTAGTGCATCGGCTACATCTTCGGTTGCCTTATTCCAGATTTCAATTATATGACGTGAGCGTTCCTCGTTATTGATAAGACCTCTGCGATAGTTGCGTGATACCTTATCAATCTGAGCCTCGGCAGCAGCCAAAATTTCCTTCTTTTCAGGAGGAATAACCGCATCGATAACCGCAACGGTTACAGCACCCTTTGTAGAATACTTAAAGCCGGTAGCCTTAATATTATCAAGCACTATAGAGGATTCGCTTGTGCCGTGGATAGTGATACATCTATCAATAATTTTACCAAGCTGTTTTTTGCCAACCTTGTTTTGAATAATATCGTCATTGCTTTCAACAATATTTTTTGTGGGGTCTTTCAGCTTGAACGACCACTCAAGGTCAAAGGTGGAGTCGGGATTGCTTCTGTTTACAAAGCCTAAATCCTGAGGAATAGACTCGTTAAAGATAAGGAAGCCGACAGTACACCAAATAAGCTTGGAGCCGTTTTCGTTTGTAATGCGAACACGAATTGGAGCGTGAAGACCTACAACACCGTCATTGTAAGCCATAATAGCCTCGTTCTTGTCGCGGAATACCTTATTTGTACCCTTTTCATCAGCCTTTACAAGTGTCAAATAGTAGGAGCCAAGCACCATATCCTGTGTAGGAACAGCAACCGGCTTACCGTCTGACGGCTTAAGAAGGTTATTAGCAGCAAGCATAAGGAAGCGAGCCTCTGCCTGAGCCTCTGCCGAAAGGGGAACGTGAACAGCCATCTGGTCGCCGTCGAAGTCGGCATTGTATGCTGTACATACAAGAGGATGAAGCTTTAGTGCCTTACCCTCAACCAAAACGGGCTCAAACGCCTGAATACCCAAGCGGTGAAGTGTAGGAGCACGGTTTAAAAGAACCGGATGCTCTTTAATTACGGTTTCGAGTGCATCCCAGATTTCGGTTGACGCACGCTCTACCATTTTACGGGCTGATTTGATATTTACAACCGCCTTGGTTTCAACAAGACGCTTCATTACAAACGGCTTAAACAGCTCAAGTGCCATTTCCTTAGGAAGACCGCACTGATACATTTTAAGCTCAGGTCCTACAACGATAACCGAACGTCCCGAGTAGTCAACACGCTTACCAAGAAGGTTCTGACGGAAACGTCCCTGCTTACCCTTAAGCATATCGGAAAGGGACTTTAACGCTCTGTTATTGGGACCTGTAACGGGCTTACCGCGTCTGCCGTTATCGATAAGAGCATCTACAGCCTCTTGAAGCATTCTCTTTTCGTTACGAACGATAATGTCAGGAGCATTAAGCTGTAAAAGTCTCTTCAAACGGTTGTTACGGTTGATAACACGTCTGTAAAGGTCATTTAAGTCACTTGTAGCAAATCTGCCGCCGTCAAGCTGTACCATAGGACGAAGGTCGGGCGGAATTACAGGAATTACGTCCAAAATCATCCATTCGGGACGGTTGCCTGACTGACGGAATGCCTCTAATACCTCAAGTCTTTTTAAAATGCGGATACGCTTTTGACCGGATGCATCCTCAAGCTCGGTACGAAGCTCTGCACAGGTCTTTTCAAGGTCGATTTCACAAAGAAGCTCCTTGATAGCCTCGGCACCCATACCTGCCTTAAAGTCATCCTCATATTTTTCACGCATATCGCGGTATTGCTTTTCGTTAAGCAACTGCTTTTTCTCAAGCGGAGTAGAACCGGGGTCGGTTACAATGTACTGTGAGAAATAAAGCACCTGCTCCAAAGCCTTAGGAGAAACATCAAGCACTAAGCCCATACGTGAAGGGATAGTCTTGAAATACCAGATGTGTGATACCGGAGCTGCAAGCTCGATAGAGCCCATACGCTCACGGCGAACCTTAGCACGTGTTACTTCAACACCGCAGCGTTCGCAGATTTTGCCCTTATAGCGAATTCTCTTATACTTTCCGCAGTGGCACTCCCAGTCCTTTTGAGGACCGAAAATGCATTCGCAGAAAAGACCGCCCTGCTCAGGCTTTAAGGTTCTGTAGTTAATAGTCTCAGGCTTAGTTACCTCACCGTGAGACCAACTTCTTATCTGTTCGGGAGAAGCAAGCCCTATTTTTATTGATTCAAATTCAATTTCTGCCATAATGCCCTCCGTTAGATTTCATCGTCGGCGTCAGAGCCGAATTCATCGTCAAAAGATATTGCGTCGCCGTTTTCATCCTCAAGACCGAAGCCTGTAAGGTCGTCAGCTACAACATCCTGCTCGAAATTAGCACCCTCATCCTCAGGAATAACCGGAATTCCAAGACCGATATCGTCATCATCAAAGGTCTGCTTTAGGTCGATTTCAAGGTCAAATCTGTCAAGCACCTTAACGTCAAGACCTAAGGACTGCAATTCTTTAATAAGAACCTTGAAGGACTCAGGAACGCCTGATTTAGGAATGTTCTGACCCTTAACAATAGATTCATAGGTCTTAACACGGCCTACAACGTCATCCGACTTAACAGTAAGGATTTCTTGCAGAGTGTAAGCCGCACCGTATGCTTCAAGTGCCCAAACTTCCATCTCACCGAAACGCTGACCGCCGAATTGAGCTTTACCGCCCAAGGGCTGTTGAGTAACAAGTGAGTAAGGACCGGTAGAACGTGCGTGAATCTTATCATCAACCAAGTGGTGAAGCTTAAGATAATACATATAACCTACAGTTACGGGGTTATCAAAGGGTTCACCTGTACGTCCGTCATAAAGCTGTGTCTTGGCATTTTCCATAAGCGGAATCTTTGAGAAGTCAAGACGGGCTGAATTCTTATATTCATATTCGTCTGCCTTAGTAGCAGCCTCTGCTAAGGAGAAGCACTCTCTGATGTCCTCCTCGTGAGCACCGTCGAATACAGGTGTGCAGATATTCCAGCCAAGTGCCTTTGCGGCATAGCCTAAGTGCACCTCAAGTACCTGACCGATATTCATACGGGAAGGTACGCCCAAAGGATTAAGCACGATATCAAGCGGTGTTCCGTCGGGTAGGAAGGGCATATCCTCGCTGGGGAGAATTCTAGATACAACACCCTTATTACCGTGTCTACCTGCCATCTTATCGCCGACAGAAATCTTACGCTTCTGTGCGATATAGCAACGAACAACAACATTAACACCGGGAGAAAGCTCTGATGAGTTTTCGCGTGTGAATACCTTAACATCAACGATTGTGCCATATTCACCGTGAGGAACTCTAAGCGAGGTATCTCTAACCTCACGAGCCTTTTCGCCGAATATTGCACGAAGCAAACGCTCCTCTGCGGTAAGCTCGGTTTCGCCCTTCGGAGTTACCTTACCTACAAGTATATCGCCTGCAGAAACCTCTGCACCGATACGGATAATACCACGCTCGTCAAGGTCTTTTAACGCATCCTCGCCGACGTTGGGAATATCACGTGTGATTTCCTCAGGTCCGAGCTTTGTATCTCTTGCCTCAAGCTCGTATTCCTCAATATGAATAGAGGTGTATATGTCCTCGCGAACAAGACGCTCATTAATTAAAACAGCGTCCTCGTAGTTGTAGCCTTCCCAGGTCATAAAGCCGATAAGGGCATTTCGACCAAGAGAAATTTCACCGTTAGAGGTTGCGGGACCGTCAGCAATAACCTGTCCCTCGGTTATCATATCACCAACAGCTACGATAGGCTTTTGGTTGATACAGGTTCCGTGATTGGAACGAAGGAATTTAATAAGCGGGTAATCGTCAAGCTCGCCATTGTTTGCACGAACTGTAATTGAGTCTGCAGAAACTGCGGTAACCTGACCTGCTCTGCGAGCCAGCACTACAACGCCCGAATCGACAGCTGCCTTATATTCCATACCGGTAGCAACAATCGGGTTCTCAGGCTTTAACAGCGGAACTGCCTGCTTCTGCATGTTAGAGCCCATGAGTGCACGGTTGGTATCGTCATTCTCAAGGAAGGGTATCATAGCAGTAGCAACAGAAACTACCATTTTAGGAGATACATCCATAAATTCAGCCTTGATAGACTCTACCTCTTGGAAGCCCTCGCGGAAACGGGTATTTACTTTTTTGTTTATAAAGTATCCGTTTTCATCCAAAGGCTCGTTAGCCTGAGCTACTACGTAATCATCCTCTTCGTCGGCAGTCATATATTGTACTTCGTTTGAAACCTTGCCGTCAACAACCTTGCGGAAAGGGGTTTCAATGAAGCCGTATTTGTTAATCTTAGCAAAGGTTGCAAGATACGAAATAAGACCGATGTTAGGACCTTCAGGTGTCTCGATAGGACACATACGGCCATAGTGTGTATAGTGAACGTCACGAACCTCGAAGGATGCACGGTCACGTGACAAACCGCCGGGACCAAGTGCCGACAAACGACGCTTATGTGTAAGCTCGGAAAGCGGATTTGTCTGGTCCATAAACTGAGAAAGCGGGGAAGAACCGAAGAACTCCTTAATTGCCGCAACTACAGGACGGATATTGATAAGTGACTGGGGTGTAATATTGTCGGGGTCCTGTGCCTGAAGTGTCATCTTTTCACGAACAACACGCTCCATACGTGAAATACCGATACGGAACTGATTCTGTAAAAGCTCACCAACAGAACGGATACGACGGTTGCCCAAGTGGTCGATATCGTCAATACTGCCGACATTATGGGGAAGTCCTAAGAAATAGCTTACGGTTGCAAAAATATCGTCAACTGTAATGCTCTTGGGGATAAGGTCATCCTTACGGTCGATAAGAGCATTCTTAAGCTCCTCCTTATCCTCGTATGTCTCAATAATTTCTTTTAATACATTAAAGGAAACCTTCTCGTTGACACCCTGTTCGTCAAGGAAAGCAATTTCCTCGTCAGAAAGGTCTACGAAATCGCAAAGGTCAACCATACCGTTAGAAAGCACAACAACCTCGCTTATGTTACCCTCTGCATCAGAGGTGGTAACGCAAACAGAGTTTACGCCCTTTCTTTCGATTAACTCAGCAAGCTCTTTAGTAACACTAGTCTCGGCCTCTGCCAAAATTTCACCGGTCATCGGGTCAACTACAGGACGTGCAAGAGTAGCACCCTTAATACGGGGAGCTATGCTTAGCTTCTTATTATATTTATATCTGCCCACACGTGAAATGTCATAACGGTGGGGGTCAAAGAACAACTGCTCTAAATAGCTCTGTGCACCTTCAATGGTTACAGGCTCACTCGGACGAAGCTTCTTGTAAACCTCTACAAGAGCCTCCTCAACCGATTTGGTATCGTCAACCTCAAAAGTTGCACTCAAACGCTCGTCCTCACCGAAGACACCGCGAATCTGGTCATTTGTAGCAAGACCTAAAGCACGAATAAGAGTAGTAAGAGGAAGCTTGCGGTTTTTATCTATACGAACATAAAGTGCATCGGTTACCGATGTCTCATATTCGAGCCAAGCGCCTCTGTTAGGGATAATAGTGGAGGAAAAGAGTCTTTTACCCGTTTTCTCGTCGGCTTTTTCTGCAAAGTATGCACCCGGAGAACGAACCAACTGTGAAACGATAGCACGCTCTGCACCGTTGATAATAAAGGTGCCCGATTCGGTCATAAGCGGGAAATCGCCCATAGAAACTTCGCTTTCCTTGATTTCGCCGGTCTCATTATTAACAAGACGTGCGGTTACACGCAAGGGTGCAGCGTATGTTGTGTCCCTAGCCTTACATTCAGTAACGTCATACTTAGGCTTGTCATCAAGACGGTAGTCAACAAAGGTTAGCTGTAAATTACCGCTATAATCGGTAATAGCTGACATTTCTCTGAAAACTTCCTTTAATCCTTCCTCAACAAACCACCTGTAGGAATCCTTCTGAATTTCAATAAGGTTAGGCATATCGATGACCTCATTAATTTTAGAAAAGGTCATACGCGTGTTGTTGCCCAATTTTACAGGCTTTACCATTGAAGTTGACTTCATAGGTTTACAATCACTCCTCCAAAGATTTTCAGCACATTTTGTGCTTTGCAACATATAAAGATGACAGATATTGTGCCTTGGCTTTTCGCCGTTTTTCGGGGCAAAAAAGACAATACACGCATAATACCCCATCATCATTAGTAAGTTACAATTATATACTAAAATTTGTCAATAGTCAAGCACTTTTTTTGCTTTTTTTAAATTTTTTGTTTTTCCCGAAAAACCGCGGAGAAAAATTGGATTTTAACCCTCGGTTTTAAAAAAATCTTTACATTAACTTACATAAATGGTATACTAATTAAGCCAAACAAATTTTATATGTAAAAGTATGATGTTAAATCCTCTGCCAAGGGGTAACTATACCTTTTTTGTACACAATAATCGTATGAATTTGGCAAAAATGCAAATCCCGTCGGGTTATTGTGTAGGGAAACCTCTCATACTTGAAATTTGTTTGGCGACAAATCGGGGTTTGCGTTTTTCGGTGTGCGGCTTCGGTTGCACACTTTTTTAATTTTGGGGTGTAAAAATTGTCAAACGAAATAAACCAAAGAATAAAAACCATTCGTAAAGAGTTGGGTATAAAGTTCCTTTTTGTAGGGGACGATGCCCACATCGTCCCGTTGTTTTTATAAGCTTTATTGTTTAATTCGGGCGGATGTGGGCATCCGCCCCTACAAGCGAAATCATTTTTGCAATCAAAAAACACAAAAATCCCGCCTGTCAAGGCGGGATTTTAACATTTAATTTTCTCCTCTTTCGTCGCCGTAGAAGAATATGGCAACGGTACCGGGTCCGCAATGTGCGGAAATGATTGTACCAATATCAAAAACCTTAATACGTTCTTTGGCATCAGGGAAGTATTGCTCGAACTCGGCTATTGTTTCGTCGCACAGCTCAGGGCAGTTTGACTGACCGATATAAAACTTTCCGTTATAATCTTTTCCGTTTTGGATATGCTCCATAACCGCCTCAACAGTGGACTTTATAGCAGCCTTTTTGCCCCTTACCTTAGAGTACGCAATAATTCTGCCTTCATTATTTAAATGCATCAAAGGGCAGATGCCAAGCATTGTGCCAAGCATTGCCGAAAGGCC
>JAZNBP010000095.1:0-4207 GCA_045587085.1 Acutalibacteraceae bacterium
AAACGATTACATACAATCGCTTTCTGAGAGCGAGGTATCCTTAGAGGTAGAAACAAAGGCTGTTAAAGCAGTTCGTTTCAGCAATACAGACGAAAGCAAAATCACTTATACAGATACAAGCGCATTTAAGCTTATAAAATCCAAGCTTCCGCTTAAAAATGCCTTTAAAATAGGTTGTTCAAGTCTTAAATATAAAAAATTCAGACTTGTAGTTACAATTTTCCTTTCGGTTATTTCTTTTATGCTTTTTGGATTTGCAGATATTTTTGCTTCTTATGACCACGTAAACACCTGCACAAATTCTATTGTAGATACAGAAATTGGATATCTTTCGGTTGCAAAATCGCAACAGGTTGGTGACGAAGGCTTTGAGTATTGGCGTGACGGTCTTCCGGTATCTGATAAAGATATAAAGGAAATCGAAAAAGAAACAGGCGTTAAAATGCAGGGCGTATATGTGCCTGTAGGTGCGGACTTAAGATTTGATTATTTGGTTGACCAATCAAAGATTAGGGATGAAGACTCGTATTTTAATATATACGATACAACCTTTAGCGGATTTTCGGCTGTAAGTGACGAAATCTTAAAGGAAATGGATTACAAGCTTTTAAATGGCACATTGCCACAAAACACAAATGAAATTGCCATAAGTGAGTATATTTTTGAAATATTTAAAAAAGGCGGATATTTAAACACTAATAGCGAGAGCGAAAAGAATGAATTTCAAGATATAAAAAGCTATTCTGATATTTTGGGCAAAACTATAATGCTTAACAATATCGATTATACAGTGACCGCTGTAATAGATACCGGCTTGGATATGGAACGCTATGCCGAGCTTACAGAAGCTGCCGAGCACAAGGACGAGGCCGATATGCTGGTCGATTATATTTTGTTCTCGGAATTTAATTTTTCTTCACAGTATTCCTATGCGGGTCTTGCTATGCTAAGCGAGAGTGCATATAATTCGCTGGTTGATGCCGGTCAGCCTAAGTACTCTCCTAACAACGGTTATATTTATTTCTATAGCGATACACACTATATTTATGCTGATTATGTTACTACACTTTCGAATGTGAAAGAAGAAATAATTTGGCTTGACGGTGAAAAAACCGAACTTCGGGATAACGAGATTATTTTAATTAGTGATTGTATTGATACCTCTCAGCTTGAAACTGTTGAGGAACAGATAAATTATGCCGATTTTCTGACCGACCGAAAGCTTAACGGCGAAGGATATTTTGATGATTCCAATGAGGGCTTTGACCTTGATTTTCAGATTGTGGGTATCATTGACTCTGCTAAAGCCAAATCAAATCTTACAGGTACGGCAGTAATCCCGGATGGGCTTTTTGAAAGGCTTGTAGGAAATACAGATGATATTTACGCTTTTGCGGTGGGAGCTATGCCAAAGGCAAAGTCTGATATTAAAAATGCAGTTGATTTTTGCTATAATTACAGCGACGATAAGCGTTTTACAATTAATAACTCCGTAACCTATGAGCTTGACATAATAAACGAAGCTTTAAATATGCTTTCAAATGTTTTCGTTTACATAGGGTTAGGCTTTGCACTTTTTGCGGCAATAATGCTTTCTAACTTTATTGCTATAAGTATTACCCACAAAAAGCAGGAAATAGGTATTTTAAGGGCTATCGGCTCGAGAAGTCTTGACGTATTTAAAATTTTCTTTGCCGAAAGCTTTGTGATTGCTATGATTAATTTTGTTATTACTTCGGTTGGAGTAGGCGTCATAACCGCTATTGTAAACGGTGTGATTCGCAACGAAATAGGCTTACTTGTAACGATTTTAAACTTTGGTATCAGACAAGTAGCTTTACTGTGCGTAATAAGTGTTCTGGTCGCATTTATAGCAAGCTTTATACCGGTTAAGAAAATTGCATCCAAGAGACCTATTGATGCTATAAACAACAGATAGTTTAAATAAAAAAGAGGATTTTATGAAAATATTTTCAACAACACTTAATCAAATGCTTGTGCTTTTTGCCTTTATGGCTATCGGTTATTTTCTGAATAAGAAAAAGCTGATTTCCGACAATGCCTCAAAGGTTCTTTCAAGGCTTGAAACCTATTTGCTTTTGCCTTGCATAAATTTCAGAACCTTTTACAATAATTGCACAAAGGATAACCTTGTGGCAAAAAGCAAGTATATACTGTACGGTCTTATTGTGTTGATAATAACCTTTGTGATATCACTTTTGATTTCAAGGTTATTCACAAAGGAAAATTATCTTAGAAACGTATATGTATATTCCTTTACAATTCCAAATTTAGGATTTATGGGCAATGCCTTGGTATTGGCACTTTTCGGCGATTCGGTGCTATTCGATTATATGATGTTTTACCTAGCCTTTACCATTTTCATTTATACATACGGTCTTTACTCGTTAGTTCCTAAGGAGCATGGAAGAGGATTTTCGTTTAAAACCCTTTTAACCCCACCTATGATTGCTATGCTTGTTGGTGCTGTTTTCGGACTTTTAGAAATAAAATTGCCCGCATTTGTGACCGAGGTTGTTTCTTCGGGAGCTGCGTGTATGTCACCGATTGCTATGCTTATTGCAGGCTTTGTTGTCGGCAACTACTCGCTCAAAAAATTGGCAAGCGATTATAAACTTTATATAGCATCCTTAATAAGACTTGTGATAATTCCTGTTTTGGTGGTTCTAGCCCTAAAGCTTATTGGTACTGACGGCGGAATAGTTATGGTTACATTATGTGCTCTCTCACTGCCGTTTGGACTTAATACTGTAGTATTTCCCGAGGCGTATGGCGGCGATGCAACCCCCGGGGCCGGTATGGCATTAATTTCTAATTTAATGGCACTACTCACAATTCCGTTAATTTATGCGGTGTTTATGTAAAAAAGCTAAGCGGTAACAGTCGAGCTTTGACTGTTACCGCTTAAAATTTTATTTCCAATTAAATGTTTTTGGTAGTAGATTTTCGTGCTTTAACGGATTTGCATCGGGAGTGTGTATGCCAAGCTTTTCAACACGATTTAAAAAGTCCGGTAAAGAGGTATGCTTTGGATTTACACCTTGCCAGGTTTTTTCGCATACTACCATCATTACCTTATGAATAAGTGTGAATACGAAGTGTGGGGTCCAGGAAAGGTCGTAATCGCCCCAGAAATAAGAACCGGCACCTACAAGATTCGGCAGTGCAGCCGGAACCTTTTTCAAATCCCAAACCTCATCGTAGACATTTACATCAAAAAGTGAGTAAATTTCCTCAATAGGTCTATAGTCACCGTATATTCTTGGGGGAGTGCCCGGAACTATGTATAAAAATCCGTGATGAACATTTATGTATGAAAAACCGTGTTCAACTTGCTCCCAAGGGCTTCTGGTAGCATTGTAGCCTCTGATTTCTCGGCTTAATTCCTCGAAATTATGATAATCGTATATATCTGTGCCGAAATGTCCCCACATAGAAAGCTTGTAGCCCTTATCAAGCAAAGGCTGAGCTATTGTTTGCATATAATGCGGTACATTGCCACGGTGTTTTTCGAAAAGCTCTTTATTGAAAAGGAAATATTCATCGCCACCAATATGAAGTCTTGATTCCTTTATAAATACAGGGTCGTCGCCCTCGGTAAATTCTTCCCAAAGAGATTTCATAAAGTTTACGGCATCAGGATTATAAATATCAAGGTGCTTTTCAGTTGTATTTGTCTCTATATTTAATATATAATCAGGGTTGTGAAGTGCTACAAATTCACTGTGTGCAGGAGAATCAATTTCGGATACAACTGTAACGCCGTATTTGAGAAGCTTTTTCTGAAAATCGCGGTACTCGTCCTGAGTATAAACCTTGCCGTCACGGTTGCCGCTGTTAATTTTGGGATATTTTTTACTTTCAAGCCTGAAAGCACATTTTTGCTGACCGCGGTTATCGTTAAGATGTACGTGTAGTTCGTTAAGCTTATAATATGCCATATAACGGCCGATTTCCTCAAGATATTCAATCGGTATATAAAATCTTGCACAGTCAAACATACAAGCACGTGCAGGATAAGCGGGGTAGTCACGAATAATACCACAGGGTAAGGTTCGCTTATCATCTGACTGTGACATTATTTGCACCAATGTAGCAGCAGAGTAAAGGATTGCCTTTTGGTTGTAAGCAGAAATTTTTACAATATCCTTAATTTCTATGAAATATCCTTCATCAGAAAGTGAGG
>JAZNBP010000096.1:0-2798 GCA_045587085.1 Acutalibacteraceae bacterium
CTAATTTTAACATTCTTTATGTAGATTACAGCATTTGATGTGGCTGTAGCGTCGATAAGCTTGATACCAAGGCAAACATCACCCTCAACATAGCCTTTTCTGTAATCAAAAGTATTCCAGCCACGATTTAAAGTACCGTAAACCTCACCTGTTTTAAGGTTTACTATACCAATTTCACCGTTAACTGCATTCTCAAGCTTATAATCAAACTTGATTACAAGTCTTTCCTTAGCAAGTAACTTGCTTTCAGAAATGGTATAGAAAGGTGAACCTGTACTTGTTCCGTCAAAGGTTACCTTGTAGAAACCTGTATCTTCTTCTGCCAAAACCATTGAAATCGGTATAAGTGCCGAAATAATGATAATTACAGCTACAATACAAGCAACTGCTTTTTTACTCATTTTACTGAATAAATTTTTCATTTCTTTTCCTTCTTTCTAATTATTTTTGAATTAATCCGCCTAAAAATCCACTCTTATATCTTTTTACAAAAAACGGCATTTTTTGCAAAAGAAAAACGCAATCTTTAAACAAATTAATCTATTGCACCTTTATTTATAACATAAAAGTTATTCAAAGTCAACAGATTTTGGTGATTTGTCTATAAAATATACCGCATTTTCCATATCTGTTTTGTTTTTTACCCCTATTATGCCACGATAGAGCATTGGAACAATCGGACAACGGTCCTTTTCGGTGTAAAAATATGTCGGCATCTGAGCTTGCTGAACATATTCGTTGTTTCTTACAGTAAAACCTCCGCGTTCGTTAATATTAAAGCTCTTAATCAAATGTCCGTAAGAGGTATCCAAAATATTATCCTCAATTACGCAGTTGTAATAAACAAGCGGACGCTCAGGCAAATTTAAATGTGCTGTATACGAACTATCCGAGCCTCCGCGGGATTTAGGGTCAAATACCTGATAGCCTGCAAAACGGCAAATGTTTTTATTGTATAAAACATTTTTCGAGTAGCTTCCCTCTGTCGTGCTATTGAAAAATTCGAAATTATATTGACAAAATTCAATCAAATTTTCAGTATAGCGGATATTTTCATAAATTGAAGTGTTATTCGGATCAGTAGCGCATTGGTGGGTAAGGCCCGCGTCGTAACACTGATACACATTGCAGTTTTCAATAGTAACATTTACCGCATTGCCCCAGATTTCAACACCGTTGCCCCAACGGGTAAGAAATCTGTCATTAAGCATTGCACAACCGCCTATAAAGCCTATTTCGCAGCCTCTTACTGTAATATTGGATACGTAACCGCCTGAGCTTATACCGAAATTACCGTATTTAAGACAAAGGTTTTCAAAGGTCACGTTAGAAATATTTCCGCCAAGAAGGAATATTCCTGAGGCAAAATTATGGTCCATAATTTCGATGTTTTCGTGATAAAGTGCTGGATTTCCCTTATCAAAATAAAGATATGCTTTACTGCCACTGCTTTGGAAGGTGTAGTTGGTATTTACAGCCGAAAGCTCTACTTCCTTCATAGCAGACACTACACCGTGGTCAAATATAATTTGACCGATATTGGTGGCACCCTCTAATTCAATAGACCAGATGTTATTGCCCTCGTCTTTCCACATTTCAGGAACAGAGTAATTTTGTAGCGAGCCTAAAATTTGTGGCTTTGGTCCTTCTCCGTAAGCACCATAAAAAACATCTGGCTTGCAGTAATTTTTACCGCCTCTGTAAACACCGCCACGTTCAAATAAAACAGTAGAATTAGGTATTACACGACCGAGCCTTGAAAGGCTTTTCCAAGGGGTTTCGGGTGACATACCGTCATTATTATCATCGCCTCTATATGAAAAATAGTACACTCTCTCAGTTTTTGGTGGCGTATCGGGCAAATTCAGGTTTTTTTGTCTTAATTCCTCTGCTTTTGCATCATAGCTGCTTGTAAACTGCCCCTCTTCATAAGGAAGATACGCTGCATTGCCTGTAAACGGAATTTCATATTCCGGCGCTACAGCATTAATATTTTTAGTTTTTTCAACATTTTTTCTCATCTCAGAATCCCTCCTTATTCAAATTTAACCGATTTTGCAGACGGATCAATAAAGCCTATACCCTTTTCCATGTCCTCTTGACATTTTGTATAAAGAGCAATTATTGAAACCGCAGGTCTTATAGGATAAACATCCTCGTCAGTAGAATAATATGTAGGCTTTTCTGCCTGCTGCAAATAGCAATTGTTTCTGACATCTATATTTATCTGATTATAAAAGCCGAGTGATTTTATAAGATAACCATAAGAAGTATCAAGTATATTATTTTGAATAGTAAAATTATCGTAAACCAAATCGTTCCAAGGTAATGTAAAATGTGATGTGTGAGAACTATCTGAACCCCAACCGGGACGAAGCTTGGGGTCAAATACCTGATAACCCGCAAAACGCAGAATATTATTATCATAATGCATATTCTTGCAATAGCTACCTTCTGTACGGCTATTAAAGAACTCAACATTGTATTGGTTGAACTCTAAAAGGTTATTAAGAAATCTTATATCCACAAAAAAGCTTGGGCAATTCGGGTTAGTTGCGCACTGATTTGTAATGCCCGCATCATAGCACTGATATACCCAACAATCCTCAATAAGACTGTTAAATGCACTTCCCCAAATTTCAACACCGTTGCCCCAGCGAAGGCTTCTTCCCGTATCACATCCGCCAATAAAACCAATTTCACAACCGCGAATTGTAATGTTATCTGTGTATCCGCCTACGTGAACACCAAAATTGCCATACTTTAAGCAAATATTTTCAATAACAATATTACTTGAA
>JAZNBP010000097.1:0-13445 GCA_045587085.1 Acutalibacteraceae bacterium
ATTGTACACGTAGTTCGTTGTTTTGAAAGCACCGACATAATACACGTTGAGGGTTCTATTGACCCTGCTCGTGATAAGTCGGATCGTAGCCATGTCGTTCTGTGAGCCAAGGAGTTGAAAATGAAAATTGTCTTCCTAAGACCGCTGGCCTCCGACTTCCTTTCAAACATCCGTGAGGTAGACGCCATTGTACACGTAGTTCGTTGTTTTGAAAGCACCGACATAATACACGTTGAGGGTTCTATTGACCCTGCTCGTGATATTGAAACTATTAATCTTGAGCTTATATTCTCTGATATAGAAATTGCACAGCGACGTCTTGATAAAGCCACAAAAGCTTTAAAGGGCGATAAAAAAATGCAGGCAGAGGTAGACTTTCTAAAACGCCTTATCGAGCATTTAGAAAGCGGACTTCCCGCACGCTCTGTTGAAATTTTGGATGATATGGAAACCGAAATTATGGCTACTACTGCCTTGCTTTCGGCAAAGCCCGTAATTTACGCCTGTAATATGAGTGAGGACGATTTTGCAAACGGTATCGAGGGCAATAAGAACTACAACACCGTTAAAGAAATAGCAGACCGCGAAAAGGCCGAAATTCTGCCGATTTGTGCGGCTTTGGAAGCCGAAATTTCAAGCCTTTCAGATGAGGAAAAGGTAATGTTCTTAGAAGAATTAGGTCTTGAGCGTTCGGGCCTTGACAGAATGATTCAAAAATGCTACAGCCTTTTAGGTCTTATTTCCTACCTTACCGCCGGCAAGCCTGAGGTTCGTGCTTGGACAATTACAAAAGGCACTAAGGCTCCGGGAGCCGCAGGTAAAATCCACTCCGACTTTGAGCGTGGCTTTATTCGTGCCGAGGTTATTGCCTATGACGACTTTATGGCGTGTGGTGGCAATATGGTTACCGCCAAGGAAAAAGGTCTTGTTAGAAGCGAAGGCAAGGAATATGTAATGAACGACGGTGATATTGTACTTTTCCGTTTTAATGTGTAAAATTTAAAATCACCCATTGCATTTGGGTGATTTTTACAACTAAAATTAAAAATCTTGGGGGATTTTTAGAGGTGGATTTTTTACATAGAACTTGGGCTGAAATTGATTTATCGGCACTTGTACACAACTTTAATTTAATAAAAGACGTACAAAAAAATACGCTTATAATGTCGGTTGTAAAGGCAAACGCTTACGGACACTCGGTCGAGGATATTGCCCCTGCTTTGGAAAAAGCAGGCACCGACTGGTTTGCTGTATCCAATATTGATGAAGCGGTTCAGCTTCGTAAAATCGGGATTAAAAAACCTGTTTTGATTTTGGGATACACGCCTGTTGAAATTGCAGAAAAACTAAGTTTATATGATATTTCTCAGTGCGTTTATTCCAAAGAATATGCAAGTCTTTTATCCGAAAATGCCAAAAAATGCAATGTAAATATAAAAATACATTTAAAGCTCGATACAGGTATGTCAAGGCTTGGTTTTGATTGTAGAGATGATATACTTTCGGGTATTCATGAGGCGGTATTTTCTGCCACTTTAGATAATTTAATTTGCGAGGGTGTTTTCACTCACTTTGCAGACTCTGACCGTGAAATCAGCCTTGATGACGGCTTTACCGACCGACAATACGAAAGATTTTTAAAGGCTATAAACCACTTAAAGCAAAGAGGTATTAATCCCGAAATTTGCCACTGCTCAAACTCTGCGGCACTTATTTCGGATAATGATAAAAGTCTTAATTTAGTAAGGCCGGGTATTATTTTATACGGCTTGACCCCCTCCTCTGCCTCACAGTTTTCTCTTGATTTTAAGCCGGTTATGACACTAAAATCAGTAGTTTCTATGGTTAAAACCATAAAAAGTGGCGACGTGGTAAGCTATGGCAGAACCTTTAAGGCAGAAAAGAATATGACAATTGCGACGGTTGCCGCAGGCTATGCCGACGGATATCCGCGTGCTCTTTCTAACAATGGTTACGTGCTTATAAACGGAAAAAGAGCCAATATTTTAGGCAGGGTTTGTATGGACCAGATGTTAGTTGATGTAACAGATATTGAAAACGTCAAAATGGGTGACGAGGTTTTGCTTTTCGGAAAGGATTTATCGGTTGATATTTTAGCAGAAAAAACAAATACCATAAATTACGAAATCGTTTGCGGTATATCGCCCAGAGTACCTAGAGTAATTATTAATATATAATAATTATTTAGCAACTATCTCATTTTTAAAGAGGTAAAAATTTATGAAAAAATATATCCTCGCATTAGACGAAGGCACAACAAGTGCCCGTGCCATATTGTTTGATAAAGCAGGTAATCCTACCTCGGTAGCGCAGCACGAATTTACCCAGATTTATCCAAAATCAGGATATGTTGAGCATGACCCGTTGGAGCTGTATTCCGCACAATACGCTTCACTTACAGAAGTTATAACAAAATCAGGTATTAACCCAAAGGAAATTGCGGCGGTAGGCGTTACCAATCAGCGTGAAACTACTGTTGTATGGGATAAAAACACAGGAAAGCCCATATATAACGCTATTGTCTGGCAATGCCGAAGAACTGCCGACATTTGTGAGGAGCTATCAAAAAAAGGGCTTGAGGATTATATTAAGAAAACCACAGGGCTTAAAATTGATGCATATTTTAGCGGCACCAAAATCAAATGGATTTTAGATAATGTCGAAGGTGCTCGCGAAAAGGCAGAAAACGGTGAACTCTTATTCGGCACTATCGATACTTGGCTTATTTGGAAGCTCTCGGGCGGCAAAATATTTGTTACCGACTATACTAATGCTTCAAGAACTATGCTTTATGATATACATAATTTATGCTGGGATAAAAAGCTTTTAAGTGAGCTTGACATTCCCGAAAATATGCTACCACAGGTTAAATCCTCAAGCGAGATTTACGGTGAAATCAACATTCTTGGCGAAAGTATACCGATTTCAGGCATAGCAGGTGACCAACAAGCAGCTTTGTTTGGTCAGAAATGCTTTTTTGAGGGTGATATTAAAAACACCTACGGCACAGGCTGGTTTATGCTTATGAATACGGGAAATAATGCGATAGAAAGCAAAAGCGGTCTTATAACCACTATTGCCGCCACCTTAAAGGACGAAAAGGTACAATACGCACTTGAAGGCAGTGTGTTTGTAGGCGGTGCGGTTATTCAGTGGCTTCGTGATGAATTAGGGCTTATCTCTAACGCCGCAGAGAGTGAAAAATTCGCCTTAAAGGTTAAGGATAACGGCGGTGTATATATAGTTCCTGCCTTTGCAGGACTTGGTGCTCCCTATTGGGATATGTATGCACGTGGCACTATAACAGGTCTCACACGTGGCAGTAATAAATATCATATAGTAAGGGCAGCCCTTGAAAGCATTGCTTTTCAGACCAACGATTTACTGACTGCTATGAAAAACGACAGCGGTATTGATATAAGCTTTCTGCGTGGAGACGGCGGTGCTGTAAACAACGGATTTTTAGCACAGTTTCAAGCGGATATTTCAAACATAAAGCTGGTGCGTCCCGCGTGTAGCGAGGCAACCGCTTTGGGTGCCGCATATTTAGCAGGCTTGGCAGTCGGATTTTATACCGATAAGGCGGAGCTTTTGAAAATTCCCTCAACACAGACCGAATTTTCACCTTCAATAGGTGTAAAAGTACGCAATAATTTATTAAACGGTTGGAATACGGCACTCACAAAAACGTTTTCAAAGGAGTAGTTTTATGTCCTTTACAGTAAGCAAAATAACAGTAGGTAGCACCGATAATATACATACTTTAAGGGGAAAAATTTATATCCCCGACATAGAGCCCAAAGGAATTTTGCATATAGTCCACGGAATGACCGAACATATCGAGCGTTACGACAGCTTTATGGGAAAAGTATGCGAAAACGGATATATTGTTTTTGGCTATGACCATTTAGGTCACGGAAAAACCGCTGACAGTGACTCAGAACTGGGCTTTATCGCTGAAAAGTACGGATATAAATATCTAATCGACGATGTTGCCCGATTTTCTGCAGAGGTAGCTACACATTATCCCAAGCTTCCTCTATACCTTTTTGGGCACTCTATGGGCTCATTTATTGTAAGACTTGCTGCCGCAAAATATCCAAAGCTTTATAAAAAGCTGATTATTTGCGGAACTGCAGGTAAAAATCCGCTTGCTAAGGTAGGAATTACACTCGCAAATACACTTAAAAAAATTAAAGGTGAAAAATATATATCCGATTTTTTAATTAATATGGCATTTGGCGGCTACAATAAAAAATTTGACGGAGACCCCAAATATTCTTGGCTTACAAAAGATGAAGCTATTATTGAAAAATACAAAAAAGATAAATTCTGTACCTTTAAATTCACCGTTTCTGCTATGGCAGACCTAATTACGCTAATCGACCTTTGCAATAAAGACAGTTGGTATAAGTCAATACAAACGCAGATGCCCATACTTTTAATATCGGGCGAGCTTGACCCCGTAGGTAATTATTCTAAAGGCGTCAGAGAGGTTTACAACAAGCTAAAAAAACAAAATGCCGATGTTAAAATCAAGCTTTTTAAAGATTGCCGTCACGAAATTTTAAATGACAGCTGTAAAGATGAAGCAACCGCAGAAATTTTAAGATTTATAAAATAGTAAAAACCGCCTTATAGGGTAAGTCCTAAAGGCGGTTTAAATTATTTCTATTTGTGTTTGCACTGCAAAGCCTTCTGTTTCGCCCCTGAAAGCATTAAATACATACCTTTGCTTTTTCAGTGCATAGTTTATTGTATTCATAGTGCCACCGGGTTTTCCGTCAAACCAAGTAAGCACATAGTCACAATTATCTACCATATAAATATTTCTATTTTGATAACAGCCACTGTAATACTTATCGGACAAAATGATTTTTTCGTCACAGGCGTTTAAAACACGGTTATACCTTTGCTTCCAAATATCACTAAAAGTATTCTCCTGCCCTATAAAAGGAATTACGCAAACAAGCTTTAGCGGAATATCATAAGCATTTTTTATAAGCAAAACAAGCTCTGCCGCTAAAATATCAAAGCCCATTGCCATACCGGTATAAAAGGTTCTACACCCCTCATTACAAACTGCCAAAAGCTGTGCTATAACGGCATTCTCGAATTCCTTATATTCATTACTTTCAACACTTTTAAACGGAAGCTTTTGCGGTCTGTAACCTGTAAAGCAACATTTTAAGTTTTCGCTACTCATATATTCACCGCCTAACGTATTTATTATACCGAACAAATGTTCATTTGTCAACAGTTTTAAGCAGTGTTTTTACTGTAGCTATTTTTCAAGCCTTTGCTTTATATAATCCTCTACAGCGTCATATTCAATTTGGAGAGCTACCGAAAGCTCACCAAAAAGCAAATGCTCCGCTATTCGCATAAATTTTTCATCCGATGAATTAAGACGCTTTTTATTACTGTGAGCTACTAGCTTTTTTTCATAAATTAATGCCGTTAGCTTAATTAACGACTCATTTTTATGGGCTTCAAGCTCTTTACGGTAATCCTCGGCGTTAGCAATATCGTAATCGATTTCGTTTACAATATCGGGTATTTTTGAAATCAAATCGTCGGCTTCCTGCTTTGTAATTAATTTTCTTATAAACAGCTTATCGTTATCAATCGGAGCATAAATAACATTATTTTGCTCAAAAAAAGGTTTTAATACATAATATTCTCGACGACTTTTGCGGATTAATTCTTTTTCGCATATATCAGTAATCTCGCAAACACCCGTAAGCCCGTATACAACCTTATCTCCCACCTTAAACATATTTACCCCCTCCTTAATAAAAAAACGTGTTGCTCAGCAGGACTTACGCTCCCAAAGAACAACACGCTTTAATTTATTTTAGCATATTTTTTCAAAAAATGTAAGCAAAACTTTTATCTTTCTTCACGGAAATAAGAAAGTCCCAAGCTTTGCGGAGGCTGATGCTCCCTCTTCTTACGCATACTTGTAATGATAAGAACTACAATGGTAACAACGTATGGTAGCATTTTAAATAGCTCCTGTGTTTCGGTACCCAAGCCGTGAATATAGTTATTAGCGTTACAGAGTGCACCGAAAAGGAATGAACCGCAAATAGCCAAGGTAGGCTTCCAAAGAGCAAATATAACAAGTGCGATAGCCATCCAGCCGCGGTCACCGAAAGCATTGTTTGACCAAACACCCGTAGCATACGCCATAACATACTGAAGTCCGCCAAGACCTGCAATAGCAGAGCCAATACAGGTGGCAAGATATCTGTATTTTACTACATTAATACCTGCAGCGTCTGCGGTAGCAGGGCTTTCGCCCACAGAACGTAGATTTAAGCCTGTACGTGTACGGTTAAGCACAAATGCCACAACAAAGGCAATTATAATTGCTAAATAGGTCAGAAAATCGTGCGAAAAGAATATTTTACCGATAGCACCCAAATCATCTGCAAAGGGTAGCTTATATGTGAAAAATGAGCTGGTCTTTGTAAGTGCTATTGAAGGAAGCTCACTTTTTGTAATATTTATAAGCGAAGCTCCGAGGAAGTTGCCAAGACCAATACCAAGTGTTGTAAGAGCCAAACCTGTAACATTTTGGTTGGCGTGGAGTGTAACGGTCAAAAAGCTGTATATAAGTCCCATAAGCATAGAACCTACAATAGTGCAAAGAAAAGGAATTAAAATTGCAAGTGCTGGGTTCATATTTGCAATGTCATTGCCACAGGAGTTTTCGTAAAGAAAAGAGCCAACAACACCGCTTATTGCACCAACATACATAATACCAGGGATACCCAAGTTAAGATGTCCCGACTTTTCGGTTACAATTTCACCAACAGAGCCGTAAAGCAAAGGTACACCAAGCAAAATTGCACGACAAATAAATTCTATAATCATACCTGTGCCTCCTTTTTGCTCTGCTTAAACTTGATTGAATACTGAATGAAAAATTCGCAAGCTACCAGCATTAAAATTACCAAGCCTACCATTATTTCAGAAAATGATGAATTAAGTAACGCTGTATCGGCAACCTTAGCAACACCAATTCTTAGAAATACAACAATAGCGGTCATAACAACCATAATAAACGGATTAAACTGACCAAGCCAAGACATAAGAATTGCTGTAAAGCCCTGACCACCAACGCTGTTAATGTTAATACTGTGGTCAGTACCTGCCACCAAAAGCATACCCGTAACACCGCAAAGTGCACCTGAAATAATCATAGTACGGATAATAACCTTTTTTACATTGATACCAATGTACCTCGCTGTATTCTGGCTTTCACCTACAACCGAGATTTCGTATCCCTGCTTGCTGTGTTTGAGGTAAATGTACATAATTACAGTTATTACAGCAACTATTACTATGTTAACAAAATAATCATTAGTGCCAACAGTCGGAAAATTACCGGCTGAAACAGGGTTAATAACATTCGAGCCGCCGCCCTTGATATAAACATAATATGCAATAATCTGAGTTGCGATATAGTTCATCATAAGGGTGAAAAGGGTTTCATTTGTATTAAAATGTGCTTTAAATATTGCGGGTATAACGCCCCAAACAGCACCCATTAAAATACTTGAAAGAGCAATAACAGCAATAAGTACAGGATAAGGAAGCTTATCGCCAAGCTCTATCATACAAATGATTGAAGCCAAGCCACCCATTAAAGCCTGTCCTTCTGCACCGCAGTTCCAAAACTTCATTTTAAAAGCAGGGGTTAGTGCCAAAGCGAGCGACAGCAAAATAGCAATTTCTTGCAAATACTTCCAGAACATAGTTGTGTAGCCTTCAAAAAGTCTGCCGATAACACCCGAAAGCATAATATCATAGGCTTCAAAAAGTGTTCGTCCTGAAATCATCATTGAAAGAATACCAACCAAAAGAAATGCGATTATAATTGTAGCTATACGAATAAGCCACGCTTTCCACGCAGGTAAATCGTCACGCTTAACAACGTGAAAAAGCGGTTCATGATGCTTTTTAATTACCGCAGTATTATGCATTATCGTCATTCCTTTCGTCAGTAGATTTTGTCATAAGAAGACCTATTTCCTCTTTAGTTGCAGTTCTGGCGTCTACTATACCAGTAATTTTACCTGAGCCGATAACCATAATTTTATCGCAAAGCTCCAACAAAACGTCCAAATCCTCGCCTACAAAGATTACCGCAACACCCTTATCCTTTTGCTCGTTAAGAAGGTTGTAAATTAGGTAGGATGAGTTAATATCAAGACCTCTTACAGGGTAAGCCACCATAAGTACAGTAGGTGAAGAAGCAATTTCACGACCTACCAAAACCTTTTGAACGTTACCGCCCGAAAGACGTCTTACAGGAGTAGAAACGCTTGGAGTTACAACATCAAGGTCGTGTATAATTTTCATTGCCAAATCCTTAGGCTTTTTACGCTTTACAAATAGAGAATGTCCCTTTCTGTAAGACCTTAACATCATATTATCAACAATATCCATATTGCCGACAAGTCCCATACCCAGTCTATCCTCAGGCACAAAGGAAAGTCTTACACCCATATTTCTGATTTGTAAGGGAGTTTTATCTCTTAGGCTCTCTTTGGTGCCTGTTTTTGGGTTATTGTAAATTATCTCACCGCTATTAAGCTTTTGCAGACCGGCTATTGCTTCAAGAAGCTCACGCTGTCCGCTACCCGCAATGCCTGCAATACCAAGTATTTCGCCGCCGTTTGCAGTGAAAGAAATATTGTCAAGCATAGTAGTGCCGAGCCTGTCAACACAGGTTAAATCCTTTACCTGTAAACGTTCAATAACGTCGTGGCTGTCGTTTCTTTGAATATTAAGGTCAATTTTCTTACCTACCATCATTTCGGTAAGCTCTGACTCGTTAGTTTCAGCAGTATTTACAGTGCCGACATATTCGCCCTTTCTAAGCACCGATACCCTGTCTGAGAGTGACAAAACCTCATGCAATTTATGAGTGATAATTATAATTGCCTTGCCGTCCTCCCTCATTCTGCGAAGCACATTGAAAAGCTTTTGTGTTTCCTGAGGGGTAAGCACAGCAGTAGGCTCGTCCAAAATCAAAATATCTGCACCGCGGTACAAAACCTTGATAATTTCAACCGTCTGCTTTTCAGAAACCGACATTTCATAAATCTTTTTTGAAGGATCAATTTCAAAGCCGTATTTCTGCGAAATTTCTTTAACCCTTGCGGCAGCGGTTTTTATATTAAATTTATCTTTTTCGTTAAGACCTAATATTATATTTTCGGTTGCAGAAAAAACATCAACAAGCTTAAAATGCTGATGTATCATACCTATTTTGTATTGGAAAGCATCCTTAGGTGAGGTAATAACCGCTTCCTCACCGTCTATAAAGATTTGCCCTTCATCCGGGAAATAAATACCCGAAATCATATTCATAAGGGTTGTCTTTCCGCTTCCGTTTTCTCCTAAAACGGAAAGAATCTCACCGCGATAGGCAGTAAGATTTACATTTTTATTGGCAATAACCTTTTTGCCAAAAGTTTTTGTTATGTTTTTCAGTTCGATAGCAGGTTGTTTTGTCACAATAAACCTCCGTTCAAATAATTCTCAAGAAATAATTAAAACGTTATTATAATTATTTCTTCAAAATTAGTCTAAGGCGGGGAAAATCCCCGCCCAGACTTAAAATTATAATTTATCAGCCGTAATTTCTGTCAAGAAGATTAATGCCGTCGATTTCAAGATCAAAGTAAGGAGCAGAACGATACTTAGACTCATAGAAAATGCCGTCTTCTACAACCTCTGTATCCTTTGTGAAATCCTTATCGGTATCAACGTCAGCCTTGTAAGATGTAATAGCTTCATTCTTAACTGTGAAGTTAGCGGTATCAAATACATTGATTTCGCCCTTTAAGAGCTTTTCCTTAACTTCTGCAAGCTTATCAGCAGTACCCTTTGCAGCAGCCTTGTCGTTGATGTCGGTAAGAACAACAGAACCGGTCTCGATAGTACCTGTCCAGTCAGTATCAATAGCCTTGTCCTTCTGTACACACTCAATCATATACTTGAAGTAAGGTGTCCAGTCGATTCTTGAAGAAACGATAAAGGTGTTGGGGCAAGCAGCAACAGTAGAACCGTTGTAAGAAACATTGGGAACACCTGCTTTTTCGCAAGCGGTAGGAGCACCCATAGAGTCAGCGTGCTGGCTGATTAACTTGCAACCTTCGTTAATAAGAGCCTGAGCAGCTTCCTTTTCCTTCTGCTCGTCATACCAAGAACCAGTGAACTTAACGTCCATAGTAACGGTATCGCAAACAGACTTAGCACCTAAATAGAAAGATGTGTAACCGGACATAACCTCAGCAAAGGTAAATGCGCCAACATAGCCCATCTTAGCCTCATCCTTAGTAATCTCGCCTGCATCGATCATTTCTTTAAGCTTTAAACCAGCAGCTACACCTGCAAGATATCTACCTTCGTAGATAGAAGCAAATGCATTGTGGAAGTTCTTAAGACCTGCAGTGTGAGCCTGTGTACCTGTAGCATGGCAGAACTCTACATCGGGATACTTCTTAGCAGCGTCCATAAGGAATGATTCGTGACCGAAGCTGTCAGCAAAGATGATATCACAGCCGTCAACCTCGATTAACTCTACAGCAGCATCGTAGCACTTCTTAGACTCAGGAATCTGAGTTTTCTGAGCGTACTCAACCTTCATTTCCTTACAAGCAGCCTTAGCAGCATCCATAAAGTTTTTGTCGTAGGTGGATTGCTCATCGTGCAAGAAGATAAAACCAACCTTTAAATCGGAAGCCTTTTTATCCTTCTTGTCACCGCAAGAGGTTAGCAATAATCCTGTAGAAAGAATCATTACTAAGGTTAATACTAATGCAATAATTTTTTTCATTTTGTTTTCCTCCCAAAATTTTATATATTTTTTATTACATCCATCATTTACGGAAGGTAATCGTGGTGTCGGTCATTTCGTCGATAATCGCAAGCGACTCCACCCTTACCCCTTTGGCACGGAGGTCATCCCCGCCCCTTTGAAAGCCTTTTTCGATAGCACAGCAACAGCCGGCTAATTTGGCACCCGACTGATTTACAATATCAATAAGACCTACTAACGCCTTACCGTTAGCCAAAAAGTCGTCTATAATTAGTATTGTATCATCGGACTTTAAATAATCACGGCTTACAACCACAGTATAATCTGTATTATGTGTGTAGGAATGTACCACAGTTTTGTAAACATCACCGTTTACATTGCTGGTTTTGTTCTTTTTGGCGAAAACAACAGGAATATGTAACTGAGCGCCGGCACCCATAGCAATAGCTATTCCCGAAGACTCAATAGTTAAAATCTTGGTGATTTTTTCATTTTCAAACAAACGGGCTATTTCCTTGCCCATTTCCATAATAAAATCAACGTCAAGCTGATGATTTAAAAAAGAGCCAACCTTTAATATATGTCCGGGAAGAACAGTACCCTCTCTTAAAATCTTTTCCTCTAAAGCCTTCACCAAAACAGCCCCTAAAACAAAAATAATACACATATATAATACTACAAAAAAATCTTAATGTCAACAAAATGCGTCGAATTATTCAAAGTTTAAATGAAGCAAAACAGTAAATTTTAAAAATGATTGACATTTAACTTGAAAAAGCGTATAATATTAAGGAAATTTAACCTCAGTTAGTGTGGATTAAGTATCTCTTTTAGCCGAATACAAAACCATACGTACAGGGGTTTATTGTTTTTTAAGGAGGGTTTTTATGGAAGAACAAATTTTAGAATTAATCACCGAAAAGAAGTATTCCAAGCTGCGAAGTATACTTTGCGAAACTAACCCTGCCGATATAGCACAAATTTTAGAGGAAAGCACCTCTATGGAGCAGTTGCCGGTTGTCTTTAGAATTTTACCTAAAGAGCTTGCGGCAGAAACCTTTGTTGAAATGGATTCTGATTTACAGGAGCATTTGATATCAACCTTCAGCGATGCCGAGCTAAAGGCCGTTTTTGACGAGCTTTTTATGGACGATACGGTTGACATTATCGACGAAATGCCCGCAAATGTTGCAAAGCGTATTTTAAAGCATACCGACCCGCAAACCAGAAAGCTGATAAACCAAATACTTGCCTACCCTGACGATAGTGCGGGCAGTATTATGACGACCGAATTTATAGACCTTAAGAAGTCTATGACGGTTGAGGAAGCCTTTGACAGAATTCGAAAAATAGGTATTGATACCGAAACTATTTACACCTGCTATGTGACCGACCGTGACCGTCGCCTTTTAGGTATTGTAACGGTTAAGGATTTGCTTTTAAGTGAAAAAGACTCTCTTATTGGCGACCTTATGGACGAAAACGTTATTTTCGCTGTCACCATAGACGACCGAGAAGAGGTTGTAAAGCTATTCGACCGATATAATCTTATGGCACTTCCTATTGTGGATAAAGAAAATCGACTTGTCGGAATAGTTACTGTTGACGACGCTATTGACGTAATTCAGGAAGAGGTTACTGAGGATATCGAAAAAATGGCGGCTATTACGCCTACCGATAAATCCTATTTCAAGACAAGTGTTATAAGCATTTTCAAAGCAAGAATTCCTTGGCTTATGTTGCTTATGTTATCCGCCACATTTACAGGGGCTATAATTTCAAGCTTTGAAGCCCGACTTACTGTAGTCCCCGCACTTATCGCCTTTATTCCTATGCTTATGGGTACTGCCGGTAACAGCGGAAGCCAATCCTCCGTTACAATAATCCGTAGCATTTCACTAGGCGATATCGAATTCGGCGATATTCTAAGGGTTCTTTGGAAAGAAATCCGCGTTTCAGTTATTTGCAGTGTTGCACTAAGCATTGTAAATTTTGCAAAAATGTGGCTTGTGGATTACTTACTGCTTAAGAGCTTTGACAGCGGTAAGGAGCTTTTAGAGATTACTGTTGTTTGCATCTCCTTAGGTCTTACAATTATCGTTGCAAAAATAGTAGGTGCGGTACTGCCGATATTTGCTAAAAAAATCGGTTGGGACCCTGCCGTTATGGCAAGCCCCTTTATCACAACCATAGTTGATGCGATATCCCTTGCAATCTATTTCGGTGTTGCAACCTGGTTGCTTATATAATAAACCCAAAGCCAAGTCTTATAAAATCTTAAGACTTGGCTTTTTAAAAAATACTTGAAAATGTAAATTATTTATGCTACTATTATTATAATATTATTTCTTCACTATTACTTATTACCTATTACTTCAATCTGGGGGTATAGCTCAGCTGGGAGAGCGCTTGACTGGCAGTCAAGAGGTCATGGGTTCGAGCCCCACTATCTCCACCAGAAAAGAACCCACATTTGTCTACGACAAGTGTGGGTTCTTTTCAACTAAATCCGTCCTATCGGACGGGATAAATCCCGCTTTCGTGGGATGAAATCACTTCGTGATGAAATCCGACTTCGTCGGGA
>JAZNBP010000098.1:0-2218 GCA_045587085.1 Acutalibacteraceae bacterium
ACAGTTTTTTCAAACCGTCCCTTTAAACTATTTTTTAATGGTATCCATAAGTTCTCTCATAATACGTGCCGAATTTCTTAATCCTTCCATTTCACTCTCTGATAAATTAACCTCAAATATACCTTCTACACCGCGACCTCCGACTTGTGTCGGAACGCTTAACGCCACATCTCTTATTCCGTACTCGCCCTCAAAAACACTCGAAACAGTGAGAACTGAGTTTTCCTCACCCGCAATACAGCTTACAATTCTTGCCACCGCAAGTGCTATTGCATAATAGGTTGCACCCTTTTTTGATATTATATCATATGCTGCATTCTTAACATCGGAATACATTTTATCAAGGTCATCTTTTCTGCATTTTCCGTAGGTTTTTGCATATTCCTCCATAGAAAGACCTGCAATATTTGTAATACTCCAGGCTGCGACCTCGCTGTCACCGTGTTCACCGATTATATAGGTATGACAGTTTCTTGCGTCAACTCCTGTATGACGGCTTATCATATATTTAAGTCTTGACGTATCTAAAACTGTTCCCGAACCTAAAACCTGATTTTTGGGAAGTCCTGAAAGCTTGTATGTTATATAAGTTAAAATATCAACAGGATTTGTCACAGGGATTAAAATGATATCATCAGGTGCATACTTCATTATAGAGCTTATGATATCCTGAAAAACAAGTGCATTTCTCTTTAAAAGGTCTGTCCTCGTTTCGCCCGGCTTTTGAGCCACTCCTGCAGTTATTACAACGATATCTGCGTCCTTGCAGGTATCATAGTCAGCAGAATAAACGGTTACAGGCTTTACAAAAGAAACACCGTGATTCATATCCATAGCGTCCCCTTCAGCCTTATCCTTATTTATATCAATTATAGCAATCTCGTTAAAAAGTCCGCCAAGCATTATAGTGTAGGCGGTAGTGGAGCCGACAAGCCCTGCTCCGACTATAACAATTTTACCTCTAAACATAAAAATTCACTCTCCTCTTAAAATCTATTATCCCTGTATTTCGCAAAATTTATTCTAAAGCTTTAACACTTCTCCATCTTCTTTAAATACCAACACACAGTCTTCTCGTTTTAAATCTCCTAAAACATCATATGAAAACCCTTCAAAATAAACCTTTTTTATTATATCCTTCATTGGAAGATGTGAAAACTCTAAAAACGCCTCGGGATTATTTTCAATCAAGGAAAAACGTTTTTTTGAAAATTCGGGATTAAATTTTTTTAATGACCACGAGGGTGTTTTATGGTTTTTATTAAGCAGAAAATCAAGCTTTAAAATATCGAAAAAGACCTCGTCTATATTTTCTTCTTTTCCAAATTCTGCTAAAATATCAAACAAAGAGCTTTTAGAATGGCTCATTAGAAAAAGCCCTTTTTTGTCAAAGTATTTCGCTATTTCATAAAACATATCAAACGGGGTTTCATATCTGTTTAAAAGGTATTCCAAAGCGTTTGAAAACGCACCCGAATTGTAGAATTTATCAACAATTTCCTCTATTTTTTTCAAGGTTAAAAGCTCTTCATAATCTATATATTTGTTTTTTAAAACCTCATACGGCGGAAAGTCAGAGTAGACATATGAATGCATTTCTTTCTCCGACCTGATTTTTGTGCCGTGTAAAAGCTTTAAAAATCCAAGCTGGAGCATATCGGGTTTTAAGTAAAAAACATCGTTAAAAGACTTTTTAAATGTCTTAAAATCCTCATAAGGCAGACCTGCAATCAAATCAAGATGTATATGAATATTCCCGAGGCTCTTTATTCTTAAAACCTCTTTTTTTATTCTTTGAAAATCAGTTTTGCGGTTTATTGCAAAAACAGTATCAGGATTTGTTGACTGAACTCCTATCTCAAACTGAAAAAGACCTTTGGGGGCTTTTTTCAAAAGCTCAAATATTTCATCGGTCAGGATATGTGCCGCTATCTCAAAATGAAAGGTTGTGTTCCCTTCTGCTTCAATTAAGAATTTTAATATCTCATAAGCCCTTACGCTATCTGCATTAAACGTTCTGTCTGTAAGCTTAACGATTTTTACGTTATTGTCTATAAAAAACTTAAGCTCTTTTTTCACAAGCTCTAAATTACGGTATCTTACACCCTTTATTGTAGAGGACATACAATACGAACAGTTAAAAGGACAACCTCTTGAGCTTTCATAATATATAAGCTTTCCTGATAAATCAGCTATTTCTTCTTTTGTATACGGAAAA
>JAZNBP010000099.1:0-5473 GCA_045587085.1 Acutalibacteraceae bacterium
GACGGTACTAAACGAAAGGTGAAATCAAGGGATGAAAATATTAATAACTGAAGTTGATACACTGGATAAGGATAACGATGTTAGCTTAGAGGCTTTTGATAAGCTTGCTGACATTGTTGTTCTTTATTCTAATATTACAAAAGACGAGCTTTTAAAGGAAATTACTGATACCGATATTGTGCTTACTAATAAGATTTCTATAGACCGAGATGTAATAAATAAGGCTGAAAAGCTTAAGTATATAGGAACATTCGCCACCGGCTATAACAATATTGATATTACTGCTGCCAAGGAAAGGGGCATTACTGTTTGCAATGCTGCTGAATATTCCACTAACGGAGTTGCTCAGCAGGTTTTCGGTTATATTTTAATGCATTATACTAAAATTGCAGAGTATAACAATTTTGTCAAATCGGGCGGTTGGATTGCTTCGCCGACTTTTTCTCCTTTTGCTTATAATTCCTCTGAATTAGCAGGTAAAACAATAGGTATTGTGGGCTTTGGCTCAATAGGTAAGGCGGTTGCCAAAATTGCTCTTGCCTTTAATATGCGGGTTTTGTGTTATACAAGAACTGTAAGAGATTATCACGGGGTAGAGTTTTGCGATTTTGAAACTCTATTAAAATCAAGTGATATTATTACACTTCATTGTCCGCTAACCGATGAAACTCGCGAGCTTATGAATGAAAATACATTTAATATGTGCAAAAACGGAGCATTTTTTATTAATACTTCACGTGGCGGAACAGTCAACGAATACGCCTTGCTGTCTGCTCTTGAAAGCGGTAAGCTTTCGGGTGCTGCGGTAGATGTACTAACGAGCGAGCCTATGGATAAGGATTGTCCGTTATTTAAGGCTCCGAATATTATTATTACTCCGCATTCTGCTTGGTCGGCTTATGAAACAAGGGCAAGACTTGTAGCTCAGGTAGCAGATAATCTTAAAGCATTTTTAGACGGAAAACCACAAAATGTAATTGTTTAGGCGGTGAATTGATGTTTTCAAGGGTTAAAGGGATTGGAATTTTCGGTATTGATTCTTATATGATTGAAATTGAAGCAGATGTATCAAGCGGATTACCCGGTTTTGATATTGTTGGACTTCCTGACGCGGCAGTTAAAGAATCACGTGACAGAGTGCGTGCGGCAATTAAAAATTGCGGCTATAAATTTCCTGTTAGTAAAATTACCGTAAATTTAGCTCCCGCTGACCGTAAAAAGGAAGGCTCGCTTTATGATTTGCCTGTGCTACTTGCAATTTTAAAGGCTTCAGGTCAGCTGAAATCTAATATTGAAAACAATATTTTCATAGGTGAGGTAGCTCTTGACGGTATGATTAGGGCTGTCAACGGTGTTTTAGCTCTCACTATTACTGCCAAGGAAAACGGCTTTGAAGAGATTTTTGTACCCGCCGAAAACGCAAAGGAAGCCTCTGTTGTTGAAGGTATTACAGTATACGGTGTTTCTCATCTTAAAGAGCTTTTAAATCACTTAAGCGGAGAAAAATTAATTACTCCTTGCAAAGCAAGTACAGAGCTTTTTGAAAAGGAAATCTACTACCCTGATTTTTCTGAGGTTAAGGGACAGCTTGCTGCCAAAAAGGCTTTAGAAATAGCGGCTGCGGGCCACCATAATTTGCTGATGGTGGGACCGCCAGGAGCAGGTAAAAGTATGCTTGCAAAGCGTCTTCCTTCAATTTTACCTGAAATGACCTTCGAGGAATCAATTGAAACTACAAAAATTCATTCAATAGCAGGTATTTTAAATAAAGCTAATCCGTTTATTAAATCCCGTCCTTTTCGCTCACCGCATCATACAGTTTCTGCACCTGCAGTAGCAGGCGGGGGAACTATACCAAAGCCAGGCGAAATTTCACTAGCCCATAACGGAGTTTTGTTTTTGGACGAGCTTCCTGAATTTAAGCGTGACGTTATGGAATCTCTCCGCCAACCTTTAGAGGACGGCAAGGTTACTGTATCCCGCGTTTCAGGTTCACTTACATATCCTAGCTCAATAATGCTTGTAGCGGCTATGAACCCCTGTCCTTGCGGTTTTTACGGTCATCCCACCAAGCAATGCACCTGTTCACAAAATGCTGTAAAGAAATATTTAGGCAAAATTTCGGGTCCTTTGCTTGACAGACTTGACATTCACGTTGAAGTGCCACCTGTGGATTTTTCTGCACTTTCCTCTGACAAATGTGAGGAAACCTCTGCCGAGATAAGGGAAAGGGTAAATAAGGCACGCAAAATTCAAACTGAGCGATATAAAGGAACAAATATAAATTGTAATGCACGGCTTACCCCGTCATTAATTAAAAAATACTGTGTTTTAAGCGATGACGCTAAAAAATATTTGGAAATGTCCTTTGAAAGACTAGGTATGTCTGCTAGAGCCTATGACAGAATTTTAAAGGTTTCAAGAACTGTTGCCGATTTAGAGGGTAGCGAAATCATTCAAAAAAATCACGTTTTCACCGCTATTTCCTTTAGAAGCCTTGACCGAAAGTATTGGGGTGAATAATGTCGCAGCTTGAAATTTTGTATGAGGATAACGAAATTATTGTAGTAATTAAGCCTATCGGTGTTCTTTCTCAAAGCGATGAAAAGGGAAGAAGCAATATGATTACGATTTTGTCCGAGCATTCAGGCACTGATATTTATCCGCTTCATAGACTAGATAAGGATGTTTCAGGTGTTATGGTTTATGCTAAGACTAAAAGCAGTGCCGCCTTTTTGTCAAGAGAAATTGCCGAAAATTGCTTTAAAAAAGAGTATTTGGCAATAATTCACGGTACTCCCGAAAAGAAAAGTGACCGACTTTGCGACCTGCTTTTTAAGGATAGCACAAAACGGAAATCTTACGTTGTAAAAAGAAAGCGTAAGGGTGTAAAGCAGGCAATTCTTGATTATGAGCTTCTAAAAACTACTGAATTTGATAGTTTAAATCTGTCTTTAGTAAAAATATTGCTTCATACTGGCAGAACTCACCAAATAAGGGTGCAGTTTTCTCATAGAAAAATGCCACTTGTGGGTGACAGAAAATACGGAGCAAATGACACCTTTAATGAAATAGGATTGTTTAGCTATTCGCTTTCCTTTACACATCCGAAAACAAAGGAAACGGTTTCATTTAAAAAAGAGCCAAACAATTATATATTTGAAATTTTCAAATAAAAAAAGCTTGCAATTTTTTGCAAGCTTTTTTGTTTATAAGTTATTTAGTACCGAAAATTCTGTCGCCCGCGTCACCAAGACCGGGAACAATGTAGGCGTGGTCATTAAGCTTTTCATCAAGACCTGCACAGTAAACAGGTACATCGGGATGTGCTTCGGTAAATTTCTTGATGCCCTCAGGTGCTGCTATAACGCAAAGGAATTTAATTCTTTTAGGGTTAAATTCTTTAATTCTCGAAACAGCATCAACTGCACTGCCACCGGTAGCAAGCATTGGGTCAACCACAAAAACATCACGCTTTTCAAGGTCGCTTGGTAATTTGCAGTAATAATCAACCGGCATATGTGTTTCGGGGTCACGATACATACCAATGTGGCCAACCTTTGCAGCAGGAATAAGATTTAAAATTCCGTCTACCATTCCAAGACCTGCACGAAGTATTGGAACAATAGCCATTTTTCTGCCGGCTAACACCTTGGTTTTAGCCACTGTAATAGGTGTTTTTGTTTCAACCTCCATTAAAGGAAGGTCGCGTGTTGATTCATAGCACATAAGCATAGCGATTTCGCTGACCAGCTCGCGGAACTGCTTAGAACCGGTTTTTTCGTTTCTTAAAATTGAAAGCTTGTGCTGAATTAAGGGGTGATCCATAACAAATACATTGTTTTTCATTTTTTTACTCCTTATCTGTTTTCAATATCGGAAATTTTATTAACTCTGCGTAAGTGACGGTCGCCTTCAAACTGAGTATCAACAAAGATGTCGGCAAGCTCAATAGCAGTGCCAACGCCAATTACTCTACCACCTAAGCACAAAACATTAGAGTTGTTGTGAAGTCTTGTGTATTTTGCAGAAAAATGCTCACTGCAAGCGGCAGCACGAATACCCTTTACCTTATTAGCGGCAATTGACATACCGATACCTGTTCCGCAAACCAAAATACCAAGCTCGTTTTCGCCTGAGACAATGCTGTCACATACTTTTACAGCAATATCAGGGTAATCGACCGAGGCATATTCATAGATGCCGTAATCGGTAACATCAAAGCCCCTTTCCTTCAAATGCTCAGAAATTGTGTTCTTGTGCTCAAGACCGCCGTGGTCACAACCGATTGCAATTTTCATTTTAATTCTCCTTCTTTAATTTTAATTCTCTTTCTGCCTGTGGCAGTCTTAAATATACAGGTAATAATTGGCTGTAATCCTTTGTATTACCTAAATTTATCATTTCTACAGCAGCAAAAGCAACACCTACCGCGTTTTGATAACGATTAATACTGTTTGCAAGTTTTATGTTTTTGAAATCTTTAACTATTGGATAGAAAATATCGGCACCGTCACCGACTACTATAATACTTTGCTCAGAATATTTTTCTAAATCAGCCTTTAATTCATCGAAAAGTAAAGCACGGTCTTCACAAATTCTTGTAATAACTCCGCCTTTTATTTCGAAAAGTGCATTATAGACTTGATTGCACCTAGCGTCCATTACTGCACAGACAATAGCATCAGTATCAATATAATTGTAAGCCATTGAAAGCAAGGTTGAAACGCCTACACAGGGTTTTTTAAACGGCTGCGCCATACCTTTAATTGCAGAAATACCAATACGGATACCTGTAAAAGAGCCGGGACCTTCGGCTACTGCAAAAGTATCAATATCAGAAATCGAAAGCTTTGCCGAGGCAAGCAGAGACTCGACCATAGGCATTAGAGTTTCAGAGTGAGTAAGCTTTACGTTAGTAAAGGAAGATGCGATAATTTTATTATCCTCAATAATTGCGGCAGAGCAGGGAACAGCCGAGCATTCAATACTTAAAATTTTCATATCAATTAAATTTCCTCTTTAGTATAAATCTTGATTTTTCGAGTGTTTTCGTCTAAGGCTTCAAGCTCAACGTAAGTAGTGTTTATTGGGAGTGCATTTTCGATATTTTCGCTCCATTCCAACACAACAACACCGTTTTTTTCTAAATATTCAAAATATCCGCAAGAATAAAGCTCGTCCCAAGATGAAATTCTGTACATATCAAAATGGTAGACATCAAGCCGACCGCCCAAATATTCATTAATAAGAGCAAAAGTAGGTGAGGTTACTTCACCTGAGTATCCAACACCGCGTGCCAAACCCCTTGTGAAACAGGTTTTGCCCATACCAAGGTCACCGCGAAATGCAACGACTTCGCCACCCGAAAAATCGGCAGCTAAAGCTTCCGCCACAGCTTCAGTTTGTTTTGGGCTATTGGTTATAAATTCTTTCATAATATTACCACCAAAAATTACTATTTTACATTATA
>JAZNBP010000100.1:0-7141 GCA_045587085.1 Acutalibacteraceae bacterium
CTTTTGATTATTGTGCAAATTATACAAAGTAAATAGTTTTGTTAAAAAAATATAGAAAAAATTGTTGAAATTGCTAAATGATTATGATATAATACTTGCATAGTAAAAAACGGGTTATCCGATAACAAACCGAAGGAGTGTATTACATTGAAACAGTTTAGTGGAGAAAAAATTAAGAACATTGCGTTACTTGGCCATGGCGGTTCGGGAAAGACCACCTTGGCTGATGCAATTTTTTATTATGCAGGTGCTTCTGAACGCATAGGTAAAACAGCCGACAGCACTACTATTATGGATTTTGACCCTGAGGAAAAGAAACGTAAGGTATCTGTTTCTACTGCTTGTTATGCTGCAGAAATCGGTGCTTATAAATTAAATATTATTGATACTCCAGGCCTTTTTGATTTTGCGGCAGGTATTAGTGAGGGATTGGCTGCGGCTGACAGTGCACTTATTACTATTTCCGGTAAATCAGGTCTTACAGTAGGTGCAAAGCAGGCTTATGAAAAGGCAAGAAAGCTCGGAAAAAGCGTAGCGTTTTTTGTAGGTAAGCTTGATTCCTCACACGCACATTTTTATCGTGTATTATCTGCTCTTGCAGGTAATTACGGTGCGGTTATTTGTCCTGTTGTTGTGCCTTATATTGAAAATGATGAGGTTAAGTCATACATAAATCTTATCGAAAACAAAGCATATCAGGCTGACGGTATTGATTTAAAGGAAATGCGTATGCCTGTAAGCAATGAGCTTGACGATATGCGTAGTATGCTTTTAGAGGCGATTGCTTCTACTGATGAGGAGCTTATGGAAAAGTATTTCTCAGGCGAGGAATTTGCTCCTGACGAAATACTTAACGGTTTGGCAGTGGGTGTAAAATCAGGTGAAATTTGTCCTGTTTTCTGCGGTGTTCAGCAGACAGGTGCTGCTGTTTCTACAATGGTTGATACCTTGCTTCAGATTATGCCTTCTGCAAATGAAGGTAAATATACTACCGCTGACGGCGAGGGAAAAACCATTTCGGCAGACGGCGATGTGGCAATCAACATATTCAAAACTATTGCCGATCCGTTTGTTGGCAAGCTTTCATACTTTAAGGTAATTTCGGGTACAATCTCGGGAGATACAAAGCTTATTAACAGTCGTACCGGCAATGAGGAAAGACTTTCAAAGCTTATGTGGATAAAGGGTGCTAAGCAGGATGAGGCAGATAAAATTATTGCAGGTGATATTGGTGCGGTTGCAAAGCTTGGCGATGTATTAACCGGCGATACTCTGTCTGCAAAGGGTAATATTTCTGTTGAAAAAATAGATTTTCCACATCCTACACTTTCTGTTGCAGTTTATCCCAAGGCTAAGGGTGATGAGGAAAAGATTACCGCCGCCTTTAACCGTCTTATGGAGGAAGACCCGACAATTAATGTTTATATGAACAATGAAACTCACGAACAAATCCTTGAAACCTTGGGCGAACAGCATATGGACGTGATTGTTTCAAGACTTAAATCAAAGTTTGGTGCAGAGGTTACACTTCAAAAACCAAAGATTGCTTACAGAGAAACTATTAAAAAATCAGTTCAGGTTCAGGGCAGACATAAGAAGCAGTCGGGCGGACACGGTCAATTTGGTGACGTGTGGATTCGTTTTGAGCCTTGCGACAGCGATGAGCTTGTATTTGCGGATGAGGTATTCGGCGGTGCTGTGCCTAAGAATTTCTTCCCCGCAGTTGAAAAGGGACTTCGCGAGTGCACACAAAAGGGCGTGCTTGCAGGCTTCCCGCTAGTTGGCGTAAAGGCTACCTTGTACGATGGCTCATATCATCCCGTTGACTCTTCTGAAATGGCATTTAAAATGGCTGCAGCAGTTGCATATAAAGAGGGTATACCTCAAACAGCTCCTGTTCTTTTAGAGCCTATCGGAACACTCAAGGTACTAGTTCCTGATGAAATGCTCGGTGATGTAATAGGTGATATAAATAAGCGTCGCGGCAGAATTATTGGTATGAATCCAGCTGAAAATAAGATGCAGGAAATTGTGGGCGAGGTTCCTATGGCAGAAATGTCCGATTTCTCAACTGCAATGCGTTCTATTACACAGGGTACAGCTTCATTTACTCTTGAAATGGCAAGATATGAAGAGGTTCCGCAGATGATAGCTCAAAAAATTATAGATGCCGCAAAACAATAAATTTTAAATTTTCAAAACGGAAGGAGTAACATCCTTCCGTTTTTGCTAAAAACAGGCTTAAAGGTTTACAAATTGATAAATTCCTTCTTTATACATTATGGCGTATGCCAATAATTTAAAGGAGGAATTTTTATGCTAATTGCAGAAATACTGCCAAACGAACAAATAACCGTGAGTGAAACGGTCGTTGCGGACAGTATAAAACACGAAAAGGTAAAATTTATTTTTTCGGACGAATGGGAGGGTTATCAGAAAACTGCTGTTTTTGGCTTTGATGAGCAAAGCTACAATGTTGTACTAAATGCCGAGAACGATTTATGCACAGCCGAGGACGAATGCTACGTACCGTTTGAGGTCTTAAAAGCTCCCTATTTTACAATATCTGTTTTCGGAGTTTTAGGGGAGAGCAGAATTACAACCACAAAAGCCAAGGTAAAAGTTTTGGAAAGCGGTTATAAGGAGGGTGAAATCCCTAGCACCCCCACACCCGACGAATATTCGCAAATTTTACAAATTGCCGCAAGTGCAGAGGAAATGGCACGTTCTGTTAAAGAGGATGCCGATAAGGGTGCTTTTATAGGAGAACAGGGTCCTCAGGGTGAAAAAGGTGAAAAGGGCGAAAAAGGTGATACCGGTGAAAGAGGTCCACAAGGTATACAGGGCGAAAAAGGTGAAAAAGGTGAGCGAGGCGAAAAGGGAGAAACCGGTGCGGACGGTAAAGACGGAATAACCCAAGTCATAGACCAGGCCTATAATCCTACTAGTGCAAACGGGCAATCAGGTGTTGCAGTAGCAGAAGCTGTAAAAAATAAGCAGGATGAATTCGTTAAACTATACTATGAAGACGAAATGATTCCGGATTTGCCGTCAATTATTGAATTTAAACATTGGAGTCCTAAGATTAAAACTAGTGATGGGCTTGTGATAAATCTTAACACAATAATGGCGGGAATTAACAGAACTTTTTTTGTAAACGATCCGATTTTTGACGGACATGCAGCTACAAAAAGATATGTGGACGAAGCAATCAAAGCTGCTCTTGGCACTCAGGAATAAAAGTTTATAAAGTCATTAAAATATCAGGTCTTGTGCCTGATATTTTTTATGCTTTTTCATTGACATATATATATAGTTATGATATAATTTATTATGTATTGGTATGTTAAATTTTGCAGTTTGCACATAAAAGCTATAATTTTTTATTATCTAACAAAGGGAATGGTTTAATGCAAGCATTTAAAAATAAGGTTTGGTTATCTACTCCTACTATGCATGGGGATGAAATTAAATATATAGAGGAAGCATATAAAACTAATTGGATGAGCACGCTTGGTGCTAATATTAATACAATAGAAGCTGATTTAGCCAAAAAAATCGGCTGCAAATATGCAGTGGCTTTATCATGCGGAACTGCAGCACTTCATTTGGCTGTAAAGCTTGCAGGGGTAAAGCGTGGTGAAAAGGTATTTTGCTCGGATATGACCTTTGCCGCAACATTAAATCCTGTTGTGTATGAGGGTGGCGTGCCGGTTTTTATAGATACAGAATATGACACCTGGAATATGTGTCCAAAATCACTCGAAAAAGCTTTCGAAAAATACCCTGAGGTTAATAAGGTTGTTATGGTGCATCTCTATGGTGTTCCTGCAAAAATTGATGAAATAAGGGATATTTGCAAAAAGCACAATGCTGTAATTATTGAGGACGCTGCCGAATCATTAGGCGCTACATACAAGGGCGTTCAAACAGGCTCATTCGGAACTTACAATTGCATTTCCTTTAACGGAAATAAAATAATTACGGGTTCGTCAGGCGGAATGCTTTTGACAGATAGTAAGGAAGCGGCTGAAAAGGCAAGAAAGTGGTCTACGCAGTCTCGTGAAAATGCACCTTGGTATCAGCACGAGGAAATCGGTTACAACTACCGTATGAGTAATGTCATAGCGGGTGTTGTGCGTGGACAAGTTCCATATCTTTCCGAGCATATCGCACAAAAAAAGGCGATATACGAAAGATACAAGGTAGGTCTTAGCGATTTACCTGTCAGTATGAATCCTTATGACCCCGAAGTTTGCGAGCCTAATTTCTGGCTTTCGTGTATGATTATCGATAAGGACGCTATGTGCAAACAAGAAAGAACCGATGTTAAGGCTTCTTATGTAACTGAAAAGGACAAGTCGTGCCCTACAGAAATATTGGAAAAATTGGCCGATATCAATGCTGAGGGCAGACCTATTTGGAAGCCAATGCACCTACAGCCTATTTATAAGGATAACGATTTTATATCTGTTAACGGTGATGTTGGTTATGATATATTCACACGTGGCCTTTGTTTACCGAGTGACAATAAAATGACTGCGGACGAGCAGGATATAATAATTGAGTTAATTAAGGATTGCTTTAGGGGAGAGTAAATTTTAATGTATTCCAAATACATAAAAAGGGTGATAGATTTTACACTATCACTTTTAGCACTTATAGTGCTGTCGCCGATTTTACTGATTTTGTTAATAGTTACTGCAATAAAGATGAAGGGTAATCCTTTTTTTACACAGCTAAGACCAGGTAAGGATGAAAAAATATTCAAGCTGATTAAGCTTAGGACTATGACCTTTGAGACTGACGAGAATGGCAAGCTGCTGCCTGATGAAAAAAGGCTTACTGCTTATGGAAAATTTTTGCGTTCCACCTCGCTTGATGAATTGCCCGAACTTATTAATATAATTAAGGGTGATATGGCGATAATTGGACCAAGACCTCAGCTTGTTTGCGATATAGTTTTTATGACCGAGACACAACGGCTAAGACATACTGTAAGGCCAGGTCTTTCAGGGCTTGCTCAAATTAGTGGCAGAAATGCGGTTTCGTGGGAAAGTAAGCTTCAATTTGACCTTGATTACATAGAAAATATAACCTTTTTTGAGGATATGAAAATTATTTTGCTTACTTTTTTAAAGGTTTTTAAAAGAGACGGTATCTCGGCGGAGGGAATGGACACCGCCGAGGATTTGGGTGATTATCTTTTGAATAAAGGTGAAATCACAAAAGAGGAATACTCTAAGCTTCATAGCGAAGCGAGAGAATTGATGGGAGCTGTATGATTTGGAAAATTTGAAATTTTCTGTTTCAGTGTGTGTTTATAAAAATGACAATCCCGAGCATTTTAAAACCGCCGTTGAAAGCATTTTGAATCAAACAGTAAAGCCAAACGAGGTTGTCTTGGTAGTCGACGGCCCTGTAGGCACCGAGCTTGATGAGGTTATCAAAAAATATGAAGCTTATGATTTTTTTAAGGTTATAAGATTACCTGCAAATAAGGGACTTGGAAATGCACTTAAAGTAAGCTGTGAAAATGCAAGCTTTGATTATATAGCACGTATGGATGCGGATGATATATCGGCACCAACTAGATTTGAACAACAGATAAGCTATTTGCAAGAAAATCCTGAGGTTGATGTTATCGGCGGAGATATTACTGAGTTTATAAATTCTCCTGAAAATATAGTAGGTACTAGAACTGTCCCTAAAACAGATAAAGAAATAAAAGAGTATTTGAAAGTAAGATGTCCGCTAAATCACGTTTCGGTCATGATGAAAAAGTCAGCACTAGAAAAATGCGGCGGTTATATAGATTGGTTTTGTAATGAGGATTATTATTTATGGGTAAGAATGTTGCTTTGTGGCTGTAATTTTCAAAATACCGGCACACCCCTTGTAAATGTACGTGTCGGTGAAGAAATGTACTCACGCAGAGGCGGTCTTAAGTATTTTAAGAGTGAAGCAAGGCTTCAAAAGTTTATGCTTGATAATAAAATAATCAATTTTGGAACTTATTTTGTTAACGTTTTAAAGCGTCTTATTGTTCAGGTTCTGTTACCTAACCGCCTTAGAGGCTGGGTGTTTAAAAAATTCGCAAGGGAGAAGTTATAATGACAGAATTGCAAAAAAAACTCTTAGAACTTTTAAAATGGTTCGATGAATTTTGCAAAAAAAACAATCTTAGATATTTTTTAGTTGGTGGAACTATGCTTGGTGCGACAAGACATCAAGGTTTTATTCCATGGGATGATGATATTGATGTGGGCATGCCAAGAGCTGACTATGAGCGTATGGCTAAGATTTTGTCTCTTAACCCTGATAAAAATTACATTTTGGAAACCCCGTATACACCTGCTAAAGATTTTTATTATCCCTATTCAAAAATATATGACACGTCTACAACTTTAATAGAAAACACTAAATATAAAATTAGAAGAGGGATATATATAGATGTATTTCCGCTTGATGGAATAGGTAATACTCCTGAGGTTGCAGCTAAGAATTATAAAAAAATTAAAAAACAATATCAACTTCTTATGACTCGTGTAGCAACAGTAAGGAAGGGCAGAGGTTTTTTCAAAAATTTTTCTGTTGTTTTAATGCGATTTTTACCTAAATGTTTTTTTGACGAAAAAAAACTGCTTAAAAAATTAGACGAAACTTGCTCTCAAATTAGTTTTGACGATTCAAAATATGTCGCTAATCTTGTTGGAAATTGGTGGGATAAAGAAATTATGCCAAAGAATGTTTTCGGCACACCGAAAAGTATTGTATTTGAAAATCTTAATTTATTTGGTGTGGAGTTTCCGGATGAATATTTAACGCATTTATATGGTAATTGGAAAAAACTTCCGCCTGTTGAAAAACAAATTTCACATCATGATTTTATATATATAAATTTAAACGAACCTTATATTGATTAGTAGTTATAAAAATGGAGGATATATTTATGTGTAAAAAAGGTTGCTCACTGATTCTATTATCAGGCGGAACAGGAACAAGAATGAATAATAATACGCCGAAGCAGTATATGCAACTTTGTGGTAAACCAATAATAATGCATATATTAGAGCGAGTAGATGATATTGCAAATATTGATGAAATTATAATAGTATGTAAAGAAGAATACAGGGAAATT
>JAZNBP010000101.1:0-5684 GCA_045587085.1 Acutalibacteraceae bacterium
TTTTAAAAAAGTGTTTGACTTTTCCTGACTATTAGTATATAATTAAAGTCAGGAAAGGTCAAAAAGGAGATGTAAAATTATGAGGATTAGCGATTTAATAACTAGCGAGATTATAAAAATGTTAAACGATTCTAATGAAAATGTTGCAGAAATTCAGCGTAATGAATTTGCTGAGTTGTTTGGATGTGCACCAAGTCAAATAAATTATGTATTATCATCACGCTTTACGCCAGAGCACGGTTATATTATAGAAAGCCGACGAGGTGGAGGCGGATATATACGAATTAAAAGGGTTGTTTTAAATTCTTCATCTGCACTTATGCATATTATTAATTCAATCGGTGATACACTTGATTCTATGACGGCAAGAATTGTAATTGAAAATTGTCTTGAAGCAAAGCTTATTTCTACTGAAACAGCTCGACTTATGGCGTCTGCTGTATCTAATACTGTTATGCAGAAGGTGCCTCCAATTTTTAAGGATAGTATAAGAGCTGCAATTCTTAAGCAAATGCTACTGACACAGATTTAGAGGGTGATTTTATGTTATGTGATAAATGCAAACAAAATATTGCAACAACACATATAAAAACTTTTGTTGACGGTGTTGCGAAGGAATATAATTTATGCGAAGCCTGTGCAAAAGAAAACGGCTATTCAAATTTGGTGGGAGGAAATTTTGCCTCGATTTTGGCTTCTATGCTGGGTGAAACTGTGAAATCAGCAAAAATCGGCAGTAAGATTTGTCCTGTGTGCTCCTCAACCTTTCAAAGCATTGCAAAAAACGGTAAGGTGGGTTGCAGCGAGTGCTATAACACCTTTAAGTCTGAGCTATTGCCGTATATTAAACGAGTTCACGGCAGTATAACACATAACGGTAAGACTCCAAATATAGCTGAAAATTCAGAATTCAAGAAAAATGACAGCATTTCTGATTTACGTGCCGAGCTTAATCGTTTGGTTGCTGACGAAAAATATGAGCAGGCTGCAATAATTCGTGACAAGATTAAGGAAATGGAGGCTGAGAACCGTGAGTAGTTGGTATAAAGAGAAAAACGAAAGCATTGTTGTAAGCTCCAGAATAAGACTTGCCCGCAATGTAGAGGGCTTTCCTTTTCCTTCACGTATGACCGACGAACAGCGTGAGGAATTAAAAAAACGAGTAAAATCTGCTGTTTGCGATTGCGATATTCCATTTGCGACTAGCCTTAAATATATCGATATGAAGGATGTTCCAAGCATTGAGATTAAGTCTATGGTCGAAAGACACGTGATAAGCCCCGAATTCGCAAATTCTAATAAGGATAGAGCAATAATTTTATCCGAGGATGAAAGTATAAGCATTATGGTCGGCGAGGAAGACCATATAAGAATTCAGGTTATTTTACCCGGACTTCAGCTTGAAAAAGCATATGAAATAGCAGAACATATTGACACCTTGCTTTATGATAAGTTACATTTTGCCTTTTCTAATGAGCTTGGTTTTTTAACCGAGTGTCCCACAAACTTAGGAACAGGGCTTAGGGCATCTGTTATGCTTCATTTGCCTATATGCGAATCAAATTCTGAGGTTTCTTCACTTGCTGATACAATTTCTAAAATCGGCTTTACAGTGCGTGGTATTTACGGTGAAGGCACTAGCGGAGAGGGCTCGTTATATCAGGTTTCCAACCAGATTACATTAGGACTTTCGGAGAAAAACGCAATTGAAAATCTTAAAATTATAACAAATCAGTTAGTTGAAAAAGAAATTTCCGCACGCCACAGTATCGACAAAATCAAGCTTAAGGATTATTGTTTTAGAGCGTTGGGAACTTTAAAATTTTCGCATATCCTTGATTCTAAAGAAATGATGAATTTGCTTTCGCGTGTTAAATTAGGCATTGATATGGGTATAATTAATACAGATTTTAATCCTATTGAAGCTATGGTTTCGGCTTCACCGTATATGCTAATGAAAAAATACGGTGAAATCCCCGCTATGGAGCGTGATGTTTACCGTGCGGCTGAAATAAGGGAAAAAATTAGCTAAGGAGGTAGTATTTATGAAATATAATTTTGCAGGCTTTACTGCTAAAGCTAATGAAGCACTTAATATGTCAATTACTTCTGCAGAAGCTTTGGGACATACTTATGTTGGCAGTGAGCATTTATTGTTAGGACTTTTAAAAATTGGCTCAGGAGTAGCTGCAGCAATATTAAATAAATCGGGTGTTGAGTATGAAAAAATAGAACAGCTAGTTATTACTCAAATTGGAAAGGGTACTCCTACTAAGCTGTCACCTGATTATTTCACACCTAGGGCAAAGAGGGTTATTGAAACCTCTCTTGCAGGATGTGCAAGCAGCGGAAAGAAATTTGTAGGGACAGAGCATCTGCTCTTAGGAATACTCAGTGAATCCGATAATTATGCAATTCGCTTTATTAACGAACTCGGCGTTGATGTTGCCACTCTTACCGAGGAGGTTTTGCAAGCCTCGGGAATAGACAATACAAGTGGTAGCGATTTTGATAAAAAAACGCATAATAAAAAGAGTGGCTCTAAGACAGACACTCTCGAAAAATATGGTATTGATTTAACTAATCAGGCAAAAAGCGGTAATTTAGACCCCTGTATCGGCAGGGAAAAGGAAATTGAGCGTGTAATTCAGATACTATGTCGTCGAACGAAAAATAACCCTTGTCTTATTGGTGAGCCGGGTGTCGGTAAAACTGCGGTTGTAGAGGGCTTGGCACAAAAAATTGCCGACGGCGATGTTCCTGATATTCTGGAAAATAAACGTCTGTTTACCCTTAATCTTACAGGAATGGTAGCAGGCACAAAATATCGCGGAGACTTTGAGGAGCGTATCAAAGCTATAATTGATGAGGTTACTGCCGCTAATGATGTTATACTGTTTATAGATGAGGTTCATACACTAATCGGTACAGGCTCGGCTGAGGGTGCTACTGATGCTGCAAACATTCTAAAGCCTGCGTTAGCTCGTGGTGAATTTCAGTTGATTGGTGCTACCACAATTTCAGAATACCGAAAAAATATCGAAAAGGATTCTGCTCTTGAGCGACGTTTTCAACCTGTTACTGTGGGTGAGCCTACTGAGGATGATACCGTTCTTATTTTAAAGGGACTTAGGGATAAATATGAAGCACATCATAAGGTAAAAATTACCGATAATGCAATAGAAAGTGCTGTAAAACTGTCTTCACGCTATATAAGAGATAGGTTTTTACCTGATAAGGCTATTGATTTAATTGATGAGGCAGCCTCTAGGGTAAGGCTTAAGGCTTGTGGTATATCGCCCGAAATATCTGATTATGAAGAAAAAATTGCCAATTTAGAGGAGGAAAAGAACGAAGCTATCGGTCTTCAAAATTTTGAATTAGCCGCTTCTATAAGAGATAAAGAAAACGAGCTTAAAAAAGAATTTGAGGAATACAAGCTTAAAGAAAAAGAAAAGCTATCACGAGAAAACGGTGAAGTGACCGATAAGGATATTGCAGAAATTGTATGTGCATCGACCGGTATTCCTGTAAGCGAATTAAATAAGCAAGAAAGTGAACGTCTTTTAAAATTAGAGGATGAGCTTCACAACAGAATAATTGGTCAAAATGAGGCTGTAACTGCGGTTTCAAAGGCGATAAGACGCGGTAGGGTAGGACTTAAAGACCCCAAAAGACCTATTGGCTCGTTTATATTTTCGGGACCTACGGGTGTAGGCAAAACAGAGCTCTGCAAGGCATTGGCAGAGGCTATGTTTGGCAGTGAAAATATGATGATAAGACTTGATATGTCTGAGTATATGGAAAAGCATACGGTATCTCGTCTTATTGGCTCTCCGCCCGGATATGTTGGTTTTGAGGAGGGCGGTCAGCTTACCGAAAAGGTAAGACGCAATCCTTATTCTGTAGTTTTGTTTGATGAAATCGAAAAAGCACATCCCGACGTTTTTAATATGCTTTTGCAAATTTTAGAGGATGGAATTTTAACCGATTCTCAAGGACGAACGGTTGATTTTAAAAATACTGTTATTATAATGACCTCTAATGTGGGGGCTAGAAAAATCACCGATAAAAAGGTAAGCTTTGGTTTTATCGAAAACGGAAATGATAGCCAAATGGATGTAAAATCCTCTGTTTTAAGTGAACTAAAGGCTACCTTTAGACCCGAATTTTTAAACCGTGTAGACGATATAATTGTTTTTTCAAAGCTAAAAAGCGATGAAATTGAAAAAATCGCTGAGAATATGCTTAAAAATTTAGCTAACAGGCTTGAGAATTTGAATATTAAGTTAACCTTCGAAAAGAGTGTTACCGAAAAACTTGCTGAAATCGGTTTTGATGACGCTTACGGTGCAAGACCGCTTAGACGTGAAATACAAAGTAAGATTGAGGACGCACTCAGCGAAAAAATACTTGACGGAAGCATCAAAAACGGCGATACTGTTGTTTGCTCTGTTTTGGATAACGAATTTATATTTAAATAAAAAACTCCCGAAAGGGAGTTTTTTAAATAATATCTGAAATGTAAGCCAATTGCTCCATTGTTAGCTGTTCGCCTCTGACGGTTGGTTCGAGATTAAGGTCAGAAAGGGCAGATTTAAGTATTTCTTTATCAATTTTTAAGGTATTAGAAACAGTATTCAAAAAGGTTTTTCTGCGTTGTGCAAATGTGGCTTTTACAAGACGGAAAAATTTGCTTTCATCCTTAACATTTATCGGTGGTTCTTTTAATATATTAAGCTTAATTACTGAAGAATCAACATTTGGTGAGGGCATAAAACACTCTCTGCCAACGTGAAATAAAATTTCGGCGGTTGCATAGTAGTTTACAGCAACTGTAACCGCACCCGATTCACGAGAGCTCACTTTTGCACAAAGCCTTTCTGCAGCTTCCTTTTGCACCATTACGGTGATGCTTTCAATTGGTAATCGGCTTTCTAGCAACATCATAACTATGGGAGAAGTTATGTAATAGGGCAAATTTGCACAAACTGTAACCTTTTCGCAATCCTTGAATTTTTCTTCAATAATGCTCTTTAAGTCGAGCTTCATAGCGTCGCCGTATATAATTTCAACATTATCGCAATTGCTTAGTGTAATTGGTAACAGCTTTTTAAGTCTTTCGTCTAGCTCTATTGCAACAACACGTTTTGCAACCTTGGAAAGCTCGCTTGTAAGCACGCCTACACCGGGACCAATTTCTAAAACACCTGTGTCCTTGTCTGCAGAAGCTTTTGCCATAGCGGGACAAACTGAGCTGTCTATTAAAAAATTTTGACCAAGACTTTTTTTGAAAGAAAAACCGTGCTGAGATAATAGTCTTTTTAAAGTATTAGCGTCTGATAAATTCATAAAAATCTCCTGCTTACGAATTGATAAGCTTATTATAGCATTAAAAATATTAAAAAGCAAGAAAAAGGAAAAACCTGAAACACTCTAACGAGTATTTCAGGTTATTGGTGATCCATCGGGGATAAATCCGCTTCGCGTATTCCGTCCTCGGCGACCGTTCGCCTTGCGAACAGTACCCGCCTCACACTTCGTCGCTAAAAACAGTTTACCAAACTGTTTTTATAACGCTCCTCACCCTCTCAGGGTTCGAATCCCCGATATAAGTATAGAAATAAAAAAACCGACCAAAAGGTCGGTTTAAGTCGGAGGCCAAGCGGGCTTAGGAAGACAAT
>JAZNBP010000102.1:0-10343 GCA_045587085.1 Acutalibacteraceae bacterium
TATATTATATTATTTTCGATAATATTATGAAAGGTGAAAAGCTATGCAGTATAAAATACTTATTGTAGACGATGATGTTAATATATGTGAGCTTTTACGCATTTATTTAGAAAAGGAAGGCTATGAAACCGTAGTGGCAAATGACGGTGCCGATGCGGTAAAATTGGTTTTCACTCAAAATCCCGACCTTGTTTTGCTTGATATAATGCTGCCGGGCCTTGACGGATGGCAGGTTTGCAGAGAAATCAGAAAGCAGAGCGAAATTCCGATTATTATGCTTACCGCCAAGGGTGAAACCTTTGATAAAATTTTAGGTCTTGAGCTAGGGGCGGATGATTATGTAACAAAGCCGTTTGAAACCAAAGAGGTTGTTGCCCGTATAAAGGCGGTGCTACGCCGTGCCAACGATAAGGAAAAACAAAATTCCGTAGAAGAAGTGAAGTATGATAAATTAAAAATCAATCTCACAAATTACGAGCTTGTTGTGGACGGTCAGCGTATAGATACTCCTCCTAAGGAGCTTGAGCTTATATATCACTTAGCAAGCAATCCCAATCGTGTTTATACCCGCGACCAGCTTCTTGACGAGGTTTGGGGCTTTGACTATTACGGTGATTCCAGAACAGTTGACGTTCACGTTAAAAGGCTTCGCGAAAAGCTTGAAAACGTATCAGAGGAATGGTCGCTTAAAACTGTTTGGGGAGTAGGCTACAAATTTGAAATAACAAAGCTTTGAGGTAATTTATGAGGTTAAAGCTTTTTAAAAAGTATTTTCTTACTACCGCACTTATAATACTTTCAAGTCTTGCGGTTATAATGGTGATACTTACATTTGTCCTTAATAATTATATAGCAAAAGAAAGGCATTTATCTCTTTCTAAAGCCTGCGAGGAGGTTTCGCAATTTTTAGAAAGCGAAAGCGTTGACGATTCTTTGCAGCTTGAAGAGGTAGTCCCTACTATTGCCGAAATTTCCGGAGCAGATATATTTATAGCTGATGAAAAAAGAGTTGTAAGTATTTGCTCCTGTGAGGATTTTTCCCAAAACGGAAATTGCCTTCACACTGCTAAAAAAATTAAGCAGAGAGAGTTTGAAAAGGTTATAAAGAATGATGAAATGCGGCTTACCACGTTAGGATTATATAAAAATCCGCATTATGTAACTGCAGTATCGGCAGAGACTCAAAACGGAAGCCTTACAGTATTTGCGGCATCCCCTGTATCAATTATTAAGGATATTATAGCTACTGTTTCAAATCTTTATTTGTTTTCGGCAATACTCCCGATAACAATAATGTTTTTCGCAATATATGTTATGACTTATAGAATGACAAAGCCGTTAAAGCTTATGTCCGAGGCATCACGCCTTATGGCAAAGGGTGATTTTTCGAAAAGGATACCCGTTACAAGTGACGATGAAATAGGAGAGCTTTCGGCGGCATTTAATATGATGACAAACAATTTAGCAAGTCTTGAGGGAATGCGAAAAAGCTTTGTCGCTAATGTTTCGCACGAGCTTAAAACACCTATGACTACGATAGGCGGTTTTATTGACGGTATACTTGACGGAACAATTCCTGAAGAAAAGCAAAGCTATTATTTAGGCATTGTATCAGAGGAAATCAAAAGACTTTCGAGACTTGTTAATTCAATGCTTAGTATGTCAAAGCTTGAGTCGGGCGAGCTTGCCTTAAATTACGAATTGTTCGATTTAAGAGAACTGATATTCACAACCGTTATCAGTCAGGAACAGCGTATTGAGAAAAGAAAATTAACAATAGAGGGCTTGGACGAACTACAGGCAATATCTATTAATGCCGATAAGGATTTAATACATCAGGTTATATACAATCTTGTTGATAATGCAATTAAATTTACAAATGAAGGCGGAAAGCTAAGCTTTAAGCTTGCAAAAGAAAATCAACATACAGTGTTTGTTTTAACCAACAGCGGTGCAGGAATTCCGCAAAAGGATATAAAATTTGTTTTCGAGAGATTTTATAAGGTTGATAAATCACGCTCGGCAGCAAAAAACAGTACAGGAATAGGGCTTTACATAGTTAAAACTATAGTAAAAGCACACGGAGGTACTATTATGGTATCGTCAAAGGAAAATGAATTAACATCCTTTAAGGTTGTTTTGCCCGATATTAAAACTAATTTTTGAACGGAGTTATAAAATGGACGGTTTTTTTAATGAAGAAATAAAAAACGAGGAAAGAGACCCTGAGGTGAATGTATCATCGGATGCTGATGACAATTTCCAAACACAAAGTGCGGATTTTGATAATGAGTATTCTACAGTATATAATCCTATCGAGTATCTAGAGCCTGAGCCTCAAAAGGATTTAAAGCCTATGTCAAAGGGCTTAAAGGTATTTGCTCTTATTATGGCTGCGGTAATACTTGTTACAGGCGGTGCACTTGCAGGATATATAGCCTCCAGCGGAAAAGGTAATTATACTAAAGGTAATGACGATGTTAAGGCATATATAAATTTAGCTCAAAAGCCTGCCGATACGGATGAGCTTACTGCCGCCGAGGTTTATGAAAAGGTTAATAAATCTATTGTGGGAATTGTGATTTACAATTCTAAGGGTGATGCCTCTCAGGCTAGTGGTATTATAGCTACAAAGGAAGGATATATAATTACAAACGACCATATATATTCTGAAATTGCGGCCCCAAAATTTAAAATATATACCCACGACGGAAAGGAATATTCTGCTACTTATCTCGCAGGCGACCAAATAAGCGATTTGGCAGTTCTTAAAATCACCGATACTAGCGATACATTTTCGGCGGCCACCTTTGCCGACCCCGATACAATGTTTTGCGGAGAAAATGTTGTGGCAATTGGCAGACCTAATAACGCAATAGAGTCCTCTAGTATAACCGACGGTATAATTTCGGCAACAAGTCGCAGAATTCAGTTATCTACAACTAATTACAGCTCACGTGTTATTCAGACTACCTGTGCTATAAATCCGGGTAGCAGCGGCGGTGCACTTGTTAATATGTACGGACAGATTATAGGTGTTACCTCCTCAAAGCTTGTCAGCACCGCGTATGACAACGTAGGCTACGCAATACCTACCGATATTGTAAAGCGTATAACCGACGAGCTGATTGCAAACGGAAAGGTTGTAAGCCGTGCAAAATTAGGTATCACCTATAAAATGATAGATTCTGTCACCGCAGAGCTAAACGGTCAGGAAACAGTAGGTCTTCTTGTAGCTTCTGTTGCCGAGGATAGCGGTCTTTACGGCAAGCTTGAGGAAAACGATATGATTACTCATATCAATGGTGTTTCTATTACCGATGATGATATTGTTCTTGATATTATTGAGGGACTCAGAGCCGGAGATAAGATTAATGTAACGATCCTTACAAGCAACGGTGTTACTAAGACAGAGGAAGCGGTTTTAAAGGCAAACGTAGGTGAGTCAAGCTATAAGAGTGCCGATTTTAAACAAGATGGTGACGATAAAAATACGGAAATTTTCTAACATCTGTTAAAGCTTATGGCTTTGACAGAATATAAAGGTATCATTATTTTCGTGTAGCTTTGATTTTGGCACAGCATTAAATAATCATTACCTATTTCGGATAAAATTCCAATATATCTGCTATTACCTAAATCAATTTTAATTGGTTTTCCAAGCAGTTTTTTAAGAAGCTCTGACATAGTAGCCACTTCGTGAGTATTGCCTTTTTCAAGCTTCAGGTACTCTTCAAAATATTTTAAATCTTCTTCACTTCGTATTCTGTGAGGTAGATTATAAGGCATAAATTTCACTCCTTTGTACAGTATATGTAAAAGCTTTGTGTTTGGCTTTTAAAAAGCTCCTGCATTTTTTGGCAGGAGCTTGATTCTTTTACTGAAATGGCGGTTTTATGCTTGACAAATTTATATATAAGATGTACAATTTAAGGAAATTCAATGTAAGGGGATTTTAAAATGAAGAAGATACTTTTTCAAGGTGATTCTATAACAGAATTTTACCGAAATTTTGAGGACCGTAAAAGTATGGGAAAGGGTTATGCTTGCTTTGTTGAAGCAGAACTCGGTTTCCAATATCCGGGCGAATATGAATTTGTAAACCGCGGTGTTGGCGGAAACAATGTTCGTGACCTTTATTCAAGAATTATCAGGGATATTATTAACGAAAAGCCTGATTATATAAGTATTCTTGTGGGCGTAAATGATATTTTACATATGGACGGGAATAATCAGACAGGTGCCAAAAGATTCAGAAAAATTTATGATACATTACTTTCTGAAATTGAGGAAGAATTGCCCGATACAAAAATTATGCTCTTTGGACCGTATGCATTAAAAGGCGAATTAACAGTTAGTCCGTCAAACCCATCACGTTGGGAAACAATCAGTAGTGTTGTGCGTGAAAATGCTCAGATTGTAAAGGAGCTTGCAGAAAAGCACAATTTGAAATATACTCCTTTGCAAGAGGTTTTCGATGAGGCTCTCAAAAAAGCGGATTATGATTATCTAACAACGGACGGAGTGCATCCAAAACCTGCCGGCAGCGAGCTTATAAAACGTGAGTGGCTTAAAGCCTTTAACGAAATCAAATAAGGAGTAAGAGTGATGAAAACAATACTTTTTCAAGGTGATTCAATAACGGATGCCGAGCGTAGTCGCACGTCTGTTAATGTACCGGGAACAGGATATGCGGCTTTAGTTTCTGCAGAATTGGGACTCGATTTTCCGGGTGAATATAAATTTTTAAACAAGGGTATCAGCGGAAACCGAGTTATTGACTTATATGCCAGAAATGTTATGGATATCTTTTACATAAAGCCTGATTATATGAGTATTTTAATCGGCGTAAATGATATTTGGCATGGGCTTGATTGGAATAACGGAACAGGGATTAAGAGGTATGAAAAATGCTATGATATGTTGCTTAGCGAAATAGCCGAGGAGCTACCTGATACTAAGGTTATGATATTAGAACCGTTTGTTTTAAGAGGTACTAATACCGATAACACAGAAGCAGACCCCAACCGCTGGGAGAAATTCAGCAGTGGTGTTTACGAGGTTGCAGCCATAGCTAAGAAATTGGCACAAAAGTACAACTTGAAATTTGTTTCTTTACAGGATAAGTTCGACAAGGCGTGCGAGAAAGCAGCTCCCGATTATTGGTTATCTGACGGTGTTCACCCAACAGCCAAAGGTCACGAGCTTATCAAGCGTGAATGGCTTAAGGCATTTAACGAAATTAAATAAATAACTAAAAATCAGAATTGCAATTTGCAATTCTGATTTTTTATATATAGCTTTTTGCTAATTATTCGTAAGCCCCGCAAAGAATTTTGAGTATGTCTTATTATTGGGAAAATTAACAACCTTTGGATTAACAGAGTTTTTCTTTAAGGACATAATTGTAGCGGCAGTGGTATCGTAATCTACGCCGTTGGCTTCGCCCAAAGCTAACAGAACCTTTTCGGAAAAGCAATAATATTCTTCCTTGTTATAATGCATATCGTTGCACTTTGCAAAAAAGGCTTTCACATTTTGGTCTGTTGTCATAAGACCGCCTTGTGAGTCCTCATATTTATTCGCAGGAACAATAATTTTATCCTGCGTTAAATTCAAAAACCCGTCAACAAAATGTAAATTTTGCGGCAGGATAGGTTTGTCAAGCATTAAAAATGCTTGTTGCTCGGGGTAGCGGTCTGTGGCACGGCAGGGAGTAATTAATGAGCCATACCTACAGTACAGCTTTTTGCCCGAATTTATTTTAAAATAATTGTATGATAAAATAAACATATCATCGCCCTTAATGCTTTGGAAAATGATATAAATAATGTTTGGTTCTAAATGCATAGGAGTTCCGTATAGTATCTTTTCAAAAGCATCTCCCTTTTGGTCAAAGGTTTTTAAGATGAGCTCAGCCTGAACCGAATTGTTAGTTGTGGCTTTAATAGCAAGCAAAAAATGGTCAATTTTACTGTTATCCTGCGTGTTTCGGCAATAGCCGTAAAAAGTGCCCATAAAGGTTTCGTCTTTTAGCGGATGGCAGTCTGAGGAATTCCATAACAGTGTATAGTTATTCTTATATTCCTCTATTTTGCCAACCTCACCCAAATAAATAAAATTAAGGTCTACGGTTCTGTATTCCGCACAAAAGGCGGCTACCAAATCTGCACTCAGGGTTTTATTTTTTTGGCTTAGGGTATCATTAATAGTTCCGACCGGAATTTGCAAGTCCTTGGAAATTTCATAAATTGTTTTACCGCTTGCTTTCATATAATCCTCAAATGCAGTTATAAACCTGTTTTTGGCTTTTTCTTTTCTTTCGGTTACCTTTTCGCCTCTTGACGTATTTATTGCCATATTAAACACCTCTTTAAGTATATTTTAATTAAAAATTCTTTCCAAGTCAACCATTATTTTTGGAAATCCGATAATAAAAACGGAAAAAATTGTTTAAATTTGGAAATCCGTCAATATAATAAAAATCAGAAAGCTTTCAATTTACAGAAAGAGGGGATAGTTATGAGTAAACCCGATAAAGGAGTATACTTGAGTAAATATTATGTAGGCGAACCACATTCTGAATACCTTTTTAAGGTGGACTATACAGTCACACTCACAAACGAGGAAAGCAATATGCAAAAGCAGATAATTGATAAAGACGGAAACATACAAAACTTTCCGGGTGTTGAATATACCGAAGTGCTTAATACAGAATTGGGAAAAGGAACAATAAAGCCTATAGTAAAGTATGAAGCCTCGTTTAAAAAAATTGATGAAAATTTTATAATGGTATGGACTGTAAGACCTGACGGTAGGTATTGGATGGATTCTTGGGGCTTTGGTGCAGAGGATTATGAATCTCTGACGCTTTATACGTATATCGATGCAAGCGGAAATTTTACAATGCCGTTTAAGCTTTACAGTATAGGTTACAAATCTTATGTTTAGAGGTAGATGAAAATGAATTACGATTTAAAAATTTTTACAGAAAATATTGAACCGGAAGCAATCAATCAAATATATGAGCTTATTAAACTTGCACCCTTTAATGGGGCGAAAATCAGAATTATGCCCGATGTACACTACGGAAAGGGCTGTGTCGTAGGCTTTACAAGCACTTCAAACGACAAGATAATACCTAATGTAATAGGTGTTGATATAGGTTGCGGAATGCTTACTGTAAAGCTTGGAAAACGGGATATTGATTTAGCAGCACTTGATAGCTTTATAAGGAACAATATTCCTGCCGGCTCTAATGTTTATAAGCACTATAAAGAAACCAATTTGATTAAAAACTTAAAATGCTTTAACGAGCTTTCCAATCTTGATAAACTGTATTGCTCAATGGGAACGCTTGGAGGCGGAAATCACTTTATCGAGGTGGATGTTGACCAAAGCGGAGAATATTATCTTGTTATTCACACCGGTTCAAGAAATCTAGGTCAGCAGGTGGCTACATTATATCAGAAAAAGGCAATTGATATCTGCAAAAATTCTGCTCAAATGCAAAAGGAAAATGCACACAAGAAGCTGATTGGTGAAGGCAGAATTTCAGAAATACCTGATGCATTAAAGCAGATTTCTGAGGAGTTTTATTCTCTAACCAAAATCCCCTCTAATCAGTGTCATTTATGGGGTGAGGCAAAGGATAACTATATGCACGATGTTAAGGTGTGTCAAAAATTTGCAAAGGAAAACAGACAGTCTATAGCAAACAGTATACTAAAGCATATTGGTATTAGCAGTGCGGAATATTTTGATACAATACACAATTATATTGATAACGACGGTATAGTAAGAAAGGGCTCTATTTCAGCACATAAGGGCGAGAGGGTAATTATTCCTATGAATATGCGTGACGGTTGCTTGATAGCAAAAGGAAAGGGCAATCCCGATTGGAATTATTCGGCTCCGCACGGAGCCGGAAGATTATATAGCCGACAAGCGGTACAAACATTATTTACTGTTGAAGAATTCGAAAAGGAAATGGAAGGGATTTATTCTACTTCGGTTAGCCTTTCCACGCTTGATGAGTCGCCTATGGCTTATAAGCCTATGGATGAAATTGTTTCACTTATAAGTCCTACAGTAGATATTGAAAATGTGATTAAACCAGTGTATAATTTTAAAGCAGGTAAGTAATTAAGGAGCTTTTATGAAAGTAATATTCTTGGATTTTGACGGCGTATTGAATACCGAAAAATATGTAAAAGCAAGAGCGGAGTTCGGAGTTATAATAGACCCTGTAAAAATGCTTTTGTTGAAGCAAATTGTTGAAAAAACTTCCGCAGAAATCGTTTTATCCACCTCTTGGCGTGAGCATTGGGATAAAAATTCGTGGAAATGCGACGATACAGGTAAGCGGATTAATGAGATTTTTGCTCAGTTTAACTTGAAAATATTTGACAAAACGCCTCAACTTCGTTTAAAAAGAGAAGAGGAAATAAGGCTCTGGCTTAATGTCCATAGAGAGGTTGTAAATTTTGTGGTTTTGGACGATATGCTTTTAAGTGCTGAATTTTTAGAGGGGCATTTTGTAAAAACGTATAACTACTCTAAGGGCTTAGATGAGCAAGCTTTTGAAAAAGCGGTAGAAATATTAAACCTTAAAGGGGAGACTATCTCAAATGAATAAGCGTAAAAAACTGTTTGTAGTCTCAGACATACACGGTCATTATACTCTCTTAAAAGAGGCTTTGGAGAAAGCAGGCTTTGACAAGGAGAACGAAAATCATGTTCTTGTATGCTGTGGAGATTATTTTGACAGGGGAAAAGAAAATGCCGAGGTTTTAAGGTTTTTTGAAAGACTGAAGCATAAGATTTTGCTAAGGGGTAATCACGAGGATCTTTTGCTAAAGCTTCTGCAAACAGGAAAGGTGTTGCCTCACAATTACATCAACGGAACAATGATAACACTTGAAAACTTTTTTGGAAAATACTCAATAAATCCTGCTGATGATACCATTGATTTTTCGGGCAAGACACGTATGGTTGACAGAATTTGCGACTTTATAAATGAAATGGTTAATTATTTCGAGACCGAGAACTATGTTTTCGTTCATGGTTGGTTGCCCGAAAATACGAAAACTACCCATGACTGCCAAAAAGCTGAAGATAACGCTTGGGAGCAAGCACGTTGGACAAAATGGATTGATAAATATGAAGGCAAAAAACCGCTTGCTGAAAAAACCTTAATATGCGGACATTACCCGACATTATATGCCAAATATTTTGATTCGCAGAGAGGCGAGCATAACTACGGAATTTTTTACGGAAACGGTATGATAGCCATAGATGGCGGAACCTATGACACAAAGCAGGTGAACGTGCTTGTGTTAGAGGATAATTTGGTGGAGTGATAAGATATGCTTGGTGCGATTGTTGGAGATATCGTAGGCTCGGTATATGAGTTTGAATCCGACAAAACTAAAGATTTTGAACTCTTTACGGATAAAAGTCGGCTAACTGACGACAGTATGATGACAATTGCCGTGGGTTCTGCTTGTGCAAAAGCGGAGCTCAACGATGAAGAGGACTTCAAATCGTGGGTTATTTATTATATGCGTAAAATCGGCAGAGAGTTTCCATCTGCAGGTTACGGATATCATTTCTTTAGGTGGATTAAGAGCGATTTTATGGGTGCATACAACAGCTTCGGTAACGGCTCGGCTATGAGAGTATCACCTGTGGCTTGGGTGGCGAAAAGTCTTGGAGAAGCTGAGAAACTTGCAAAATGGAGTGCAGAAGTAACACATAATCATCCGGAGGGTGTAAAGGGTGCACAGTCGGTTGCGGCGGCAATTTATCTTGCAAGAATAGGTAAATCAAAAATTGAAATTAAAGACTACATAGAGAAAAATTATTATGTGCTCGATTTTACCCTTGATGAAATTCGACCAACTTATGAATTCGATGTAACTTGTCAAGGTAGCGTTCCGCAAGCGATTCAGTGTTTTTTGGAATCTGTGGATTTTGAGGATGCTATACGAAATGCAGTCTCTCTTGGCGGAGACGGTGATACCCAAGCTGCAATTGCAGGGGCTATTGCCGAAGCGTTTTATGGAATTCCGGATGATATTAAACAGAATGGTTTGGAATATATCAGGGGTGGCGTGCGAAATTACTATAATATTTATTTAAAATTTGTTGGTGGTGAACGGATTGGCTAAGGCACAGAAAAAATCCTATTTAAAAGTCGGTACTAGCAACCGCAAGAAAAAGATTATATAATGATATTTCCTAACGGAAATACCGGCATTGATCAACGCGACATTACTGTAGATATGACAGGCGATGAAGATGACGGAGATTGGGATGATTTATAAAAAAGATGGCTATCA
>JAZNBP010000103.1:0-3596 GCA_045587085.1 Acutalibacteraceae bacterium
CGCACTCGTTGAAGCAGGTGCAGACGTGTTGTGTATCGATTCCTCCGAGGGCTTCTCCGAATGGCAGGCAAGAACCCTTAAATGGATCCGCGATAAATACGGCGACACCGTAAAGGTCGGCGCAGGTAACGTTGTTGACAGAGACGGCTTTATGTTCCTTGCTGAAGCAGGTGCAGACTTTATCAAGGTCGGTATCGGCGGCGGTTCAATCTGTATCACCCGTGAAACAAAGGGTATCGGCCGCGGTCAGGCTACTGCCCTTATTGAGGTTTGCGAAGCACGTGACGAATACTTTGAAAAGACAGGTATCTATATTCCCGTTTGCTCTGACGGTGGTATTGTTCATGACCACCACATCACATTAGCTCTTGCTATGGGTGCTGACTTTATGATGCTTGGCCGTTACTTTGCCCGCTTTGACGAAAGCCCGACAAATAAGATTTCCATAAACGGTAATTACTATAAGGAATATTGGGGTGAGGGTTCTAACCGTGCAAGAAACTGGCAAAGATATGACCTTGGCGGTGACAAGAAGCTATCCTTTGAGGAGGGTGTTGACTCCTACGTTCCCTATGCAGGCACATTAAAGGATAATGTAAGACTTTCACTTTCAAAGGTTAAATCCACAATGTGCAACTGCGGTGCACTTACTATTGCCGAGCTTAAGGAAAAAGCTAAGCTTACACTTGTTTCCTCTACAAGTATTGTAGAAGGCGGTGCACACGACGTTATCCAAAAGGATACAACAAGCAACATCATTAAATAATTAAATTTAAAAGACTGTTTCTCTGAAACAGTCTTTTTTTATTACATATTTTCAATAGTTTCCATTAAATAGTCGCCAAACTCTTTGCATGTAGCACCGTCGGTATTGCCTGTAACTACAACCTTTTTCTCGGTTTCGGTGCAAATGTTAAGTGCTGAATTCAACTTTTCGGCATATTCTGTAAAACCGATATGGCGGAGCAACATTTCCGTTGCCTTAAATATGCTTGTAGGATTTGCATATTCACCAATACCTGCCTCTATCATACGTGGTGCAGAACCGTGAATAGGCTCGAACATAGCATAAACATCGCCAATATTTGAACTGCCTGCTGTACCTACACCGCCCTGAATTTGTGCCGCCTCATCGGTGATGATATCACCATAAAGATTAGGAAGTAGCACCACCTCAAACTGAGAACGTATATCAGGGTTCACAAGGTTGGCAGTCATAATGTCGATGTACCACTCGTCAACCTCTATTTCAGGGTAATCCTTTGCAACGGCGTGACAGATTTCAGAGAATTTTCCGTCGGTCTTTTTCATTATGTTGGCTTTTGTAACAATAGCCACCTTAGTTTTACCGTTGTTTCTTGCATACTCGAAGGCTGCTTTGGCAATTCGGCGTGTACCCTCATTAGTGGTAACCTTAAAGTCAAAGGCTAAGGTATCGGGAATTTCTACACCGCGTGAGCCTAAAACATACTCGCCCTCGGTATTTTCGCGGAAAAAGGTCCAATCTATGTTTTCGCTAGGCACCTGAACAGGACGCACATTTGCATATAAGTCAAGCTCACGTCGCATAGCAACATTTGCACTCTCAAGCGTTCCACCCTTTAGTGTAGTGGTAGGAGCTTTTAAAATTACGTTGCAAGCCTTAATCTGAGCTAACACATCGTCAGGGATAGCCTTATTATGAGCTATTCTGTTTTCAATGGTTAGTCCCTCGATAGTGCGAAGCTCTACTTTGCCACTTTCGATTTCATCCTTTAAAATATACTTTAAAAGTCTTTCGGATTCCCTTGAAATTATAGGGCCTATGCCGTCGCCGCCGCATATACCAATAATGATTTTGGGGAGCTTTTTATAATCGGTAAAGCTCTTATTCTGCTCCATATAACGTTCACGTGCGATTTGTTCCTCTAAAAGAGTGCGGAATTGCTCTACCGCCGAATTAATATACTGTTCCATTTAATTTTCGCCTTTCTTTGTGTAGGATAAAAGTCCGCCTGCTTTTAAAATTTCTTTTTGACGCTCGGTAAAGCTGGCCACTAAGCCGATTTCCTCACCTGTAGTCTCATTTTTAAGGATGATTTCACCCTTTTCCATTCCTTCAAATACGTTACTTAAAGTAAGCTTGTCGCCTTGTGATAGCTTATCGTAATCATCGGCATTTTTAAAGGTAAGTGGCATAATGCCTGCATTAATGAGGTTTGCTACGTGAATTCTGGCAAAGCTCTTTGTAATAACAGCACGAACGCCTAAATACATCGGAACTAAAGCCGCATGCTCACGTGAGGAGCCCTGTCCGTAATTGCTGCCACCCACAATTATGCTCTTTTGGAGTGCCTTTGCACGCTCGGGGAATTCGGTATCGCAAACGCCAAAGCAAAACTTTGATAAATGCGGAATATTTGAACGATAGGGCAGTATCTTAGCACCTGCCGGCATAATATGGTCGGTTGTTATGTTGTCGCCAACCTTTAAAGCTATTTCGGCAGTAAGTACGTCCTCCTGAGGAGTTTCCTTAGGGAAAGGTTTAATGTTAGGTCCACGCATAACTTCGAGTGATTTTGCGTCTTCCTCGCTTGCAGGCTCAATTACCGCAGTATCATCTATCACGAATTTTTCGGGCATAGTAATTTCGGGCATTTCGCCTAAAAGCCTTGGGTCTGTAATCTCGCCTGTAAGTGCTGCAGCTACAGCCACTTCGGGGGAAACAAGGTAAACCGATGCATCAGCAGTACCGCTTCTGCCTAAGAAGTTTCGGTTAAAGGTTCTAAGGGAAACACCTGCGCTGTTGGGAGAAAAGCCCATTCCGATACAAGGTCCGCAAGCACATTCAAGAAGTCTTGCACCCGAAGCTAAAATATCGGTAAGTGCTCCGCAGTCAGCAAGCATTTTAAGTACCTGCTTAGAACCGGGAGATATTGAAAGACTTACTCTCGGGTCAATTACCTTGCCTTTTAAAAGCGCTGCTACCTTAAGCATATCCATAAGCGAGGAATTTGTACAAGAACCAATACATACCTGATTTACCTTTGTACCCTTGAGCGATGATACAGGTACAACATTATCGGGAGAATGGGGACAAGCTATAAGAGGTTTCAATTCCGACAGATTTATTTCAATAATTTTGTCGTATACAGCATCGGGGTCACTTGAAAGCTCTGTATAATCTTCGCCTCTGCCCTGTGATACTAAAAATTCTCTGGTAATTTCGTCCGATGGGAAAATCGAAGTAGTTGCACCAAGTTCTGTACCCATATTGGTAATAGTAGCTCTTTCGGGAACAGTAAGCGTTTTGACACCTTCGCCTCCCCACTCTATTATAGCGCCTACGCCGCCTTTTACAGACAGGATTCGAAGGATTTCGAGACTTACATCTTTAGCTGTAACAAAGGGACGAAGCTTTCCTTTAAGCTCCACCTTAAACATTTTGGGCATTGTAATATAATACTCGCCTCCACCCATAGCAACGGCAACATCAAGACCGCCCGCACCGAAAGAGAGCATACCTATACCGCCTCCTGTTGGTGTATGGCTATCCGAACCGATAAGTGTTTTACCGGGTTTTCCAAATCTTTCAAGATGAACCTGATGGCAAATAC
>JAZNBP010000104.1:0-2462 GCA_045587085.1 Acutalibacteraceae bacterium
GGAGTTCCTTATGAAAAGCAACTGCGAAAACTGTGCAAACTATGTTTATGACGATTATACCGATTGTTACTGCTGTGAAGCACAGCTTGATGAGGATGAAATGGGCAGGTTTTTAACCAATCAGACAAAAAATTGCCCTTACTTTTCATTTTACGATGAATATTCTATTGTCAGAAAACAAAATTAGAGGTGCAAAATGACTTATATTTACACAATATATCTTATTCTAAGCGTATTAATTACCCTGCTACTAAATAATTTTTACGGTGTTTTTACAAGCACTCATTCTTGGTGGTCGGCTCCGCTTTTGCTTGTCGGAATTTTCTTAAGTCTTGTAATTATCCAGCTTTTGTTGTTGGTTGTAATTATTATAACTACAAGCCTTAAAAAGCCGGCGTCAATGAAAAGAACACGTTTTTTTAGAGCAGTTCTTAATGCCTCGCTTACTCCTGTTTTAAAGCTACTCGGCATAAGAATTACCTTTGAAGGCTCAGAGCTTTTACCAAAGGACACTAGATTGCTTTTCCTTTGCAATCATCAGCACGACTTCGACCCCGCAATTATTTTAAGCTGTTTTCCCGACAGTGAAATTGCTTTTATAGGCAAAAAGGAAATTTACACCGAAATGAAATTTGTGGCTCGGGCAATGCACGCATTAAGGTCTCTTCCTATTGACCGCGAAAGCGACCGAGAGGCTGCAAAAACCATAATAAAGGCAATAAATACCATAAAGAATGATGAGGCTTCAATAGCTATTTTCCCTGAGGGCTACACAAATTTAACTCCTGAAAAAGGACTGCTTCCCTTTAGAAACGGCTCGCTTAAAATTGCAACAAAGTCAGAAGCTCCGATAGTAGTTTGCATAATAAATAATACCCGCAAAATACCAAAAAATTTACTGATACGCAAAACTCCCATTTATTTCCGACTTGTTCGTGTGATTTACCCTGAGGAATACAAGGATTTAAACACGCAGGAATTAGGCGACATTATACATAAAGAAATGGAAAATGCATTAAATAACATACCACAAAATAATGAAAAGTCAGGTAGTTAACCTGACTTTTTTCATTTAATATTAAGTTTTAATTCTTCCAGCTTTTCAATACATTTCTTGCAGACTGTACGTCCCTCATAGGAAACGCTTTCATTAAGGGAATTGCAAAATGTGCAGGCAGGAGCATACTTTCTTAAAATAATAATATCTCCGTCCACATAAATTTCGAGCTTATCCTTTTCATTTTCAATATCTAACTGAGCACGAATTTCTTTAGGGATAACAACCCTTCCCATACGGTCGACTGTTCTTAAAATACCTGTACTTTTCATTTTAGTACCTCCAATGCATTAAAGCACAAATATTATAGCACAAGCAAAAAGAAATGTCAATATTTACCATTTTATGGCAGAAAAACCGTTATTTATTAGTATTTCATTGGTTTTTGAAAAATGTCTGCAACCAAAAAATCCTCTCGAAGCGGAAAGCGGACTTGGATGCACCGAAAAAAGCTTCTTGTGGATAGGATTAGTTATAATCTCCGCTTTCTTTTGAGCGTAAGCACCCCAAAGCAGAAACACAACAGGAGTTTGCTTTTTATTAAGCTCGGCAATTACACGGTCGGTGAAAATTTCCCAACCTTTATTTTTATGGCTGGTGGGTTCCCCCTCCCTTACAGTAAGTACAGCATTAAGAAGCAGTATTCCCTGCTTTGCCCATTCTGTAAGGCATCCGCTTTTCGGGATTTCCTTGCCAACATCTGTACTCAGCTCCTTAAAAATATTCCTGAGTGACGGTGGAAACGGCACGCCCTCTTTTACCGAAAAGCAAAGTCCGTGTGCCTGAGAGACACCGTGATACGGGTCTTGACCGATTATTACCACACGCGTATCCTCAAAAGAAGTATACTTTAGTGCGTTAAAAATATCATTCATATCGGGATATACAGTATTATTTGCATATTCCTGTTTTAAAAATGCTCTTAATCCCTTGTAATAGGGTTTTTCCCATTCGTCTGCTAATATGGTATCCCAATCGTTGCCAATATTAACCATTTTATACATCCAGCCTTATAATATCATCAAGTGTTTCACGTCTTACTGCGAGATAATCCTTGCCGTCCTTCAGCATTACAACCGAGGGACGTGCAATGCGGTTATAATTTGATGCCATAGAATAATTATAAGCACCTGTTGTAAGCACCGCAACAATTTCGCCACGTGTAGGCTTTGGAATAAATACATCCTCTTGAATTATATCGCCCGATTCACAGCATCTGCCGGCAATGGTTGCCTTAAAGTCAGCACTATCATTCATTCTTGAAGCCAACAATACTGTATATGCAGATTCATACAGCGTATAACGCGGATTATCCGCCATACCGCCGTCAATAGAAATATAGTTTTTGTAGCCTTCTATTTCTTTAACTGTACCTACAGAATAAAGGGTAATACCTGCATCTGCC
>JAZNBP010000105.1:0-3220 GCA_045587085.1 Acutalibacteraceae bacterium
GGCTGTAACGATTTCGTTGCCTACACCTGTGTATTCTTTTAATTTTATGCTGTCGTAATGCTTAAAATCCATAATAAGGAAATCTACAAGCTCAAACAGCTCCGGCAAACGGGGATTCGTTCCGTTTGTTTCTATTGCGGTACTGATACCCTTTTCTTTAAGAAGCATGAGCAGCCCTTTGAGTGCATCAAACTGCAGTGTCGGCTCTCCGCCCGTAAAGGTGACTCCCCCACCGTCGAAAAACATAGGCTCAGCAGCAACAATCTGCTTTACCATATCCTCAACCGATATGCCGCCGTCTTTGGCAATCTTCATACTCTCGGGATTTGAGCACCACGGGCAATGAAGATTGCACCCCTGAAGATGGTAAACCAAGCGGTTTCCCGGACCGTCCTGCGAATAATTAAAGCCTTTATGCAAAACAAAAATATCCGTAAAACCACCTCTTTCACCTATAATTATTATAATATTTTAACATAACATAATTTATGAGTCAAGAAATAATAACAATTTAAGAAATATATTATATTTACTTCTCTTTAGGTTTTGATATAAACGAAGCAATTAAACCGCAGAGCAGTGCCGCCGTAATACCTGCCGCACCCGAAGTAAAAGGTCCCGTAAGTGCACCGAGTAAGCCATCGCTTTCAACGGCCTGCTTTGTACCCTTTGCGAGAGTATAGCCAAAGCCCGTAAGCGGTACAGTCGCACCTGCACCTGCCCATTCGACAATAGGCTTGTACAGCCCCAGAGCACCCAGCACAACACCTGCCACAACAAATGAAACAAGTATTCTCGCAGGGGTAAGCTTAGTCGTATCCATAAGCACCTGACCTACCGCACATATAAGACCGCCGACAATAAAGGCTTTCAGAAAATCCATAAAAAAATCCGCTCCTTTTCAGCTATTTTCAGCCAAAGGAAGCGGATTTATTCATCACATAATGTATTTATTTAAAACAGGTATTTTGCCGACAAGATATATAACAAGCAGGCTCACTGCAAACACACCGATAGCGAGCAGCGGCACAGAAAAAACAGTGTTGAACGAAAAGCAATTTATCCCGAAGACATTGCTTAATGCATCTATAAACGCTGCATGAACAAGATACACACCAAAGCTGTATTTTGAAAGAAAGGATATAACTTTTAACGTGCCCTTGCCGAACTCTTTTCCGTAAAAAATATCCTTGAACAGCACGAAGCCGCTTACCGACAGCAATCCTATAAACGGTGACTGAAATGCATATAGAATAAATGAATTCTCGCCTGACTTTGCCGAGTAGTAATATGTGCCGAGCGGTATCATAACAGCACTTACAAGACCGCCGATATACAGAAGCACCTTGAATTTCTTACCCGGTGAATAGCGTTTGAAATAACAGCCTGCAACATAGTAGAATGTATAGCCGAAAACAAAATCCATATTTGCTTTCTCATCAATATATAAGAAAACCTCATCAATTCTGCCGTGAAGCGAATAGAGAGCAACGTTTGACAGACCGAACATAAACACGCAGCTCAAAATCAGAAAATACTCCGTGAGCTTTTTGTCCTGCGTAATCTTGCGCAGAATCGGTGTAATCATATAAAGGCCGGCTATCATAAACATAAACCAAAGGTGAAACTCACCCTTCAGAAAATCCGTCAGAAATTCAAGCACAAACTTCTTGCCGAACGGAAGCGTACTGCGGCAGGCTCTTATCACCGCATAAAAAGCCGACCAGAAAACAAAAGCTGTAACTATACGCAGTATTTTGACCTTATACAGTTTCTTTATTGAGTACTCACGCTCGGGGTCAAGCAGAAAAGCACCCGAAATCATAATAAACACAGGTACGCAGATATGGGTTATACCGTCGTATACATTACAAACGTGCCAATCAAACGAACCTATAGGGGCACGCATACCAACGCCCGAAATATGCAGAGTAACCATCATAACCACGCTCACTATTCTGAGCAGGTCAAGATACACAAGGCGTCCTCCGCTTGTTTTTTTCTCAGCCATAGTACCCTCCCGAGAATAAAAGGTATATGAATTTTAACATATACCAAATAATGCCGTCAAGCAAATATAAAAAAGCTCCTTTCGTCAAAATAGCGAAAGGAGCTTTAAACACACCGTAACTGACCTATAAATTGGAATTTGTTAATCAACACTTAGCTGATTTAAATCTCTTTCAAATGTTTCGCAGTTAAAACCAACTCTTGATTTTATTGTTCTTACGGCTTTTAAAATCAATTCTTTTGTTAACATTATTTTTTTAGTACTATCAGCACCATAGTATTCTTCAAAGCTCATTCTCAGGGAAATTATAGCACAACTTTTATTGTTTATTAATTGCACAGATTCTTTCCAATCATTGCTATCATATAGTTCCTGCGGTGCTACTATTGGTAAAATACCGACAATTTTTAATGTTTCACTATATTCTTTATCTAAAAAGTAAAAATGAGCTTTTCGAAAAAAATTATAAACTTCATTATCAATTCCATAACGGTCTGTATAATATGCTGGGGAATTAACATTTAACTCCATAATACAATCTCCACAAATTCTTATTTATGAAAATGATTATATCACATAAAAAAACTAATTACAATCGGACGAATACAGATCTGTTTACCTGAAATCAATGAGAAGCATTGTACACCGTCAAGCCGACAGTCTAAAAACAAAAACAAATACTTTCACCTTAAAACACATATTTGTTGTGATAAAATTAACATATATAAGTCAAAAATCGGCATTCAAATCGTCAGCTATGTTATTGTTTTGAATTTACGTATATGCTATACTGTTTGGCAGCGATTAAAGAAAGGTCAACATTATGCAAAAGGATTTTAAAAAAGGTTTTTCAGACGGTATACCTATAGGGTTAGGATATTTTTCGGTTTCTTTCGGCTTTGGTATTTTAGCCATGAGCTCAAAAATTTCTGCTTTTTTTGCCTGGCTTATCTCCGCAACAAACCTTACCTCTGCAGGTCAGGTAGCAGGAGTTGAAATAATAGCTGCATCAGGTACGCTGGTAGAAATGATTCTGACACAGCTTGTTATAAATTTAAGGTACTCTTTAATGGGCTTTTCTTTGACGCAGAAACTCGACAAAAGCTTTACCACGCCAAAAAGACTTTTGTTAGCTTTTGGTATCACTGATGAAATTTATGCCGTAGCAATTTCACAAAAAGGTAAGATTACCGCATCATATATGGCAGG
>JAZNBP010000106.1:0-4223 GCA_045587085.1 Acutalibacteraceae bacterium
TTTTTGATTTTTCAAATTTAAATGTATCAAATATGATACCTGTTTTAATAATAGGTGGCTTCATAACCTGTGTTATTGTAGGAATAATAATATTGTTTCTTGGAAAAACAGCATTTTTAAAAGCAAAAGATTATTATGAAAAAAACAATGGGGGAAATAAAAAATGAATTGTACAAATCATCCTGATGTAGAAGCACAAGGTATGTGTGCTTATTGCGGTAAACCCTTTTGCAAGGATTGTCTGGTTGAGGTTAAGGGCAGAATGTATTGTAAAGAGGATTTGGGTAATGTAATAGATGAGGCTAAGCAATCAAATAACGGTCAGCCTGTAATTAATATCACAAACGAAAATACAAATACAAACACAAATTTAAATGCTAACGGCGGTATGTACGGGCCGAGAAAAAGTAAAACGGTTGCTCTTATTTTGTGTTTGATAGGCTTTTTGGGATTTGCAGGCTTGCACAGAATGTATGTTGGTAAGGTTGGAAGCGGTGTAATACACTTTTTAACCTATGGAATTTGTGTTGTTGGAACTATAATTGATTTAATTTCAATTTTATCGGGCGGTTTCAGAGACAGCTATGGTCAACCGCTACTTTGATATAAAAGCAGGACTTAAAAAATATCGGATTACTTTGATTTCATTGCTTATGGGTATAATAACTTTTATTTGTGCGTGTGTTTTGACAACGATTTTTCAAAGTACATTATGCCCTATTAAATTAATATTTGATAAGGAATGCTTCGGGTGCGGTATGACAAGAGCTTTTATATCTATAATTTCTTTCGATTATATATCGGCAATAAAATATAATGTTTTATCTATTCCGCTTTTTATAGGTATTTTCTTATATTGTTTGGTTTTGTTTATTGACATTATATTTGCCAAAAATATGATTAAAAGTGTAGAAAAACAGCTTTCAAAAAAATATATGTATATTGTTTATGCTACTGTTTTAATAATAGGTACCGCTATTAATCGGAATTTGTTTTGAGTGATTTTAAAACATTATTTTACCCCTTACGAAATTGGCTTTCGTAAGGGGTAATTTTATATGCTCAATGCGATTTTAATTTTATTACAGATAATCACTTAATTTAAATTCTGCAAGTCGGATATGCTCTCTGGCTACTGTGTAGGACATTGCAAGCTCGTTATCCTTATAATATTGGATATACGGATAGAAGCAACTTGTGTGCATATGAGCCTGTAAGAGCACCTCGCTCTTTGTGATATCCTCGGTATCAATTTTTATAATACCGATGTGGTCACGGTTAATGGGAGCGTGGAAAAGGTAAAGCTCGCCATTATACATTATAAAGTCTGAACGAGATTGGCAGTCGTGAATTTCAACCGGTGTATCCCAACGGTCCTCGGTGATATTGTAAACGGTTAAAAAGCCGGATTTGTTGTTGTCCTGCTGTCTTACAAAATAGAAAACCTTATCGCCTAAAACGTATGTGGCATTTTCCCATTTAGAATCGTTAATAAAATCGGGCTGAGAAACATATTCCCAAGTTACTAAATCCTTGCTCTTAATAATAGCAGTAAAATCACCGCTGTATGTACCTGAGTAATAATAGGTTTCACCGTTTTCAATTCTGCTTGAAAGCTTTTGCATAATGCCGATGTCTGAAAACATATTTTTGCAAGGAATACCCTCATTAGCCAAAGCATTTCTGATACCGCTGAAAGAGAAGTCGTTGGTGGTGTTTTTAACCTTAAATCTGTTTACACCGATTTCGCCGAGTGTTTTAGTCTCGGTATCAAAGGGGCAGTAGAAGCGGTAATAATTACCCTCACTGATTCTTGCGGTCCATAGAATGTATAAGGTTTTAGCATCCTTTTGCATTAAAATGGTATCGTAAACCATTTCAATGGTTTTATCATCAACCTTATCGCCTGAGGTTTGAAGGTCAATAAAGGTTTTGTTTTCAATATCGTTTACAGGGGCATAAGCCAAGCGTGCAGTCTGGTGTTTGGGGTCTTCTGCAGGATCGTGTGTGTTTGCGTAATATGCCATAAAAACATAATCGTTCATTACAATAAATGTTGAAACGTGAGCCATTTTGTCGCCGGGCTTTTCAAAGTCGCCAACAAAACGCTCCTCAATTTCTTTTGCAAAAGCGTCCCCCTTTTTGATGGCTATGTCACTTACCTCTGCGGTTATGGTTCTGGCAACATTTTCTATCGGCTTTCCCTCAGAAATGAATAATTCTTTCTCAGGAATTATATCATTTGTAAAAACTTTATTTGACATTTTATAATCTCCTTTTAAAAACAGAACTGCTCTTTATATAAAAGCAGTTCTGTTACAAGACTTACAGTATAGATTAGTCGATATATCCGTAATGCTTTAATGTAGCCTTTAAGCGATCCATTGTCTCCTCAGGTAAATCTGAAAGAACAGGCTTACGGCTGAAACCACCGTTTACGCCACGGAGCTTTAAGCCTTCCTTAATAATCTGGAGCCATAAAACATCGCCGTTAGAGTCAGCTTCAGAGAAGAGGTGGAGATAAGGCCAGATTAATTCCTCGTGAGCCTTCATAGCTTCAACAGTCTTCTTTTCCTTAGCAAGCTTGTAAACCTTAGCGTTTTCAGCAGGGAACAAGTTACCGGTACCGCAAATCCAACCATCTGTCCAGCAAGTGAGACACTCAACAGGGCATACGTCATAACCGTAGAAAATGCTGAAATTGTCATCGGTCAAGCGACGGAGGTTCTGCTGACGGTATACGTCTGCCTGACGCTCCTTGATAGCATCGATGCAGCCTTCATTGTAAAGCTTAGCAATGAATTTGTCGTCTAACAAAACGGTTGAGTAGTAGGGGTGTGATACATCATTACAGGAATGTTAATGCTGTCGTGAATGGTCTTGTAGTGCTGATATAATTCTTTCTTGTTGGGTCCCATATACCAAGGTGTTACAGCCATAATGCCGTCTGCACCGTCAGCTTCAGCAGCCTGAGACATTTTAACAACATCGCAAGTGCGGTAAGCACCTGTAGAAGCAATTACCTTAAGGCCATTTGCGTGACCTGCTTCGATGTAAGCCTTGTTGATAGCGATTTGCTCCTCAACAGTAATAGCAATCATTTCACCGGTAGAGCCCGAAGGAATGATACCTGTTACGCCATTTTCACCAAGGAATTTTGCAACTTCTTTGATAGCTTCAAAGTTGATTGACTCATCCTCGTTGAAGGGAGTAACTACGGGAATGTAAATACCCTCTAATTTTGTTCTTGCCATAATAAAAACTCCTTTTTATTTTTTTATTGCTTTCGCAATATTGGATACAATTAGTGCGTTACATTTGTTTCGCAATCTATTATAATACAATTATAATTGTATTTTTGGGGCAAAACAATGCCATATATTGCTTAAAAATAACACAATCTTGCAAAGGTGATAAAAATGTTTGAAACCAGATATGAAGAGTATGACAAGCTTCCTGAAAATATGCCTTGCGTTTTTCTGCCAAACATTAAAAGAACCAAGCTGTTTTGCCAAAAGCTTACAAATTGGCACGAAAATCTGGAAATACAGTTTTGCACCTCTGGCAGCGGTTATGTTTTGCTTAACGGAGAAAAATATGAAATACACAAGGGCGATATAATAGTAGTAAACTCTGATGTTGTTCACTATACGGGAACGGATGAGGATATGAAATACAACTGCCTTATTATTGAATCATCGCTTTGCAAGACGGCACTTATTGACCATACTAAGCTTTGCTTTGAGCCATTTATTAGAAATTCCCGAATTGTAGGTCTTTTTGAGGAAATAGAGGCAATTTATAATTCCTCGGATATTTGCAAGACCGCAATATTGCAAACGGCGGTTTTAAAAATTTTAATAGAGCTTAGAAAAAATCACACCGCTTGTGAAAGAGATTCCTTTAAACCTGATAAGTATTTTGATGAAATTAAAAAGACCATTAAATATATAAGAGAAAATTACAGCGAGAAAATCACTCTTGACAGTCTTGCAAAAAATGTTTACAGCGATAAATTCAGTCTATCTAAAAAATTTAAAGCGGTTACGGGAAGTACGATTGTTGAATACATAAACAGTTACCGCTGTGAAAAGGCGATTGAATTAATAGGAGAAGGCTCTTCTATAAATGAAGCGGCTATAAAATGCGGATTTAATAATATGTCTTTTTTTACCCGTACCTTTAAGGCACATACAGGCAAATTGCCGTCTCAATATAAAAAG
>JAZNBP010000107.1:0-10662 GCA_045587085.1 Acutalibacteraceae bacterium
TTTGGTGCCGATGACCGGACTTGAACCGGTACGATATTGCTACCGAGGGATTTTAAGTCCCTTGTGTCTGCCTATTCCACCACATCGGCATACCTAATATATTACAGTATACAAGGTATTTTGTCAAGCATTTTTTCAAACTTTTAGAAAAAATCATTTACAACTGCAACAGCTTTTAAAAAGCTTGTCTATCTGCAAAGATTTTTCGCTTTCGGATTTAATGAAATCTATCCTTTTCAAAAAGCTTTCAGGTAGCGTTTCTGCATAAAAAGCATTCATTATGCTTCTTTCTGCTGCAATATGCAAGGTACTTCTGAGTATACCGTCTGCAAGGGGGATATCCTCTAATGGCTCAATAAACAGTACAGTCATTTTCTCGTCATCAAGATAATAAAGACTTTTACCGATTACCTTACTGCCGTCAAAGGCGGTAAGCACGCCCGAAAACTGATTAAACTCAAAATTATACTCTTTAAAAATAGCTTCGATTTTGTTTTTTTCCTTTAAAGGAGCTAAGGTAAGCATTATTAATTCTCCTTTGGCTTTGTATTTACGTTGGTCAGGTGTCGCATTTCCCTTTCGTTTAACGGACGCCATTTTCCCTGTGGGAGCATTCCTAATTTAACGCCTGCAATTTCGGTTCTTTTAAGACGCAAAACCTCAAGCGAAACAGCTTCGCACATACGGCGGATTTGTCTGTTTCTGCCCTCACAAATTATGAAAATCAAAACAGTACGTTCTCCCCTTTTTTCTGCCACAAAGCAGTCACAGGGAAGTGTTTTAACTCCGTCAAGCAAAATTCCTTCACGAAGCTTTATAAGCTTTTCGTCGGTCACTTCACCTTCGACAGTTACTCTATAAGTTTTATTCACGTGAGCCGACGGATGTGTAAGACTGTTTGCAAAATTTCCGTCGTTGGTCATAATCAGCAGTCCTTCGGAATTCCTATCAAGTCTGCCAACGGGGAAAAGCTTTACGCCTGCATCCTTTACAAGGTCGCTTACGCACTTGCGGTCTAGCTCATCCTTAAGTGTTGTAACATAACCACGCGGTTTGTGAAGCATTATATACATTTTTGTATTTTGTGCAATAACAGTTTTACCGCTTACTGTCACTTTGTCTCGCTTAGGGTCCACCTTAGCACCTATTAGAGCCACCCTGCCGTTTATACGAACCTTACCGGCGGCAATCAACTCCTCCGCTTTTCTGCGTGAAGCAACACCGCTTTCAGATAAATGTTTTTGCAGTCTGATTTTATTATCCTTCATCTAAGTCTCCCAAATTTTTAAAAATATATCTTTAATGTTTTTAATTATCAAGTTATAAAATGTTTCCTTATACTTTACCGACGCTATATCTGTTGTAGAAAAAACAGGAGTTTCCTTTATAACACTATCCCCCGATTTATATAAGACAGTAGCAATTTTATCTCCCTTTTTAACAGGAGCATATAAAAACTGCGGTGTAATCACCTCTGCCGAAAAGCCGTCCTTATCAAGGGCAGATATTGTATACGCTTTTGTCTGTGCCAAAACATAGTCACTATCCCCGCCGATTACGGGTATTCTCAAATACTCGCTATCGGGTTTTATTTCTACCCTATTAACAGAACCAAGCCCCAAATTCAGAAGCATTTTATGGTCCTGCCAATCGTTCGGTGCATTAAGGGTTACAGCAATTACATACTTTCCGTCCTTACGTGCTGCTGTAACTAAGCACCTGCCCGATTTTTTTGTAAACCCCGTTTTAACACCGATAACTTCGTCTAGCGAGCCGAGCAGCTTATTATGGTTTGTAACAGTTCTCTTATAGGGTGGATTTCCAAAGCAAAGGGTTGCCGTTTTTGTTGCGACGCATTTTGCAAAATTCTCATTTTTGAGGGCTTCTCGGGTAAGCATTGCCAAATCGTAAGCTGTTGTGTAATGCTCATTACTATCAAGTCCTGACGGTGTTACAAAATTTGTGTTTTTAAGACCTATATCCCGAGCTTTTTCGTTCATCAGCTTTGCAAAGCCGTCAACAGTACCTGCTAAGCTGTAAGCAATAACATTCGCCGCATCGTTACCCGAACAAAGCATCAATCCGTATAAAAGGTCGTGAAACGTTACTCTGTCCCCTGCCAAAAGTCCCATAGACGATCCCTCTACCCGAAGCATTTCTGCAGTAACAGTTATTTCTTTATTTAAATCGGCTTTTTCACACAAAATAAGACCTGTCATAATTTTGGTTGTGCTTGCCATAGAAAGCCTTGTATTAGCATTTTTTGAATAAACAATTTCACCTGTATCTCCGCAAATAACGACAGCTGCCTTTGCCGAAACAGAAGTAGCCGCCGTGTTTACTGCGAAAACTGAAAAAAGCAACGATAAAAATAATATAAATGAAATTATCCTTTTCAAATACGACACCTCACCATAATTTATTTTTATTACGGCAAGGTATCAGGTATTACTTATTTTCTTTTTTTGGAAAAAGCTCTTTGGCTTTATCTATAAGCTCGGGTGCCATTGAAATTGCTTTTTCAACAGTTGTAAGCTCATTATAAATTGGCAACATTTTAACCTTGCCTTCATTAACTACAATAAAAGCTACGGGAACAACCGTAACACCGGCTCCACCGCCGCCACCAAAAAGGTCTTGTCCTGTTTTACAGGGAAAATCGCTGCCACCGGTAGCCAAACCATAGGACACGCGGGATACGGGAACCATTGTAATACCGTCAATAACTATGGGATTACCTGTAATTATATCGGCATTTATCATACCTTTAAGTTTTTCCATTGTGACATCTAAAATTCCCTTGATATTGTTCTCACTCATTTTATTAAACCCTTTCAATAAAATTTTTGTATACTTTATATGCCTTAAAGGCAGCAGCTAATAAATAACAAAGGCTAACCCTTACCTCTAAACTAAAAGAAAAGTGAGGCTCGGTATTTTCAAAATCACTTTTAATATTGATTTTTTTATACTGTATGTCAGCTATCGTTTCCAAAAAAGAAAGTATAGGATACGCCGCCGTACATACTGCACCGTATTCAATGGCAGTCTGTGCCGCATCGGACGATGCTATTGTGACAGAAAGCCTTACTTTACGTATTTTAATATGCGGTATTAACGGCTTTACTTCTGCTAAAATATCCTTAAAAAAAGCTAAAAATTTCTTAACTGTACCGAAAAAACCGTATTTTTCTTTAAAGCGGGAAAAGAGAGATTTTGGCTTTATACCGCTTTTTTCGGTTTCCTCTTTGCTTTTCTTTTTACCGACCTGTTTTTCCTTATATTTGTAAACGGGTATTCCAAGGAATTTAACTTTAAGCTTAAAATCCTCAATAAAGGCTACTTCCAAGCTAAAAGGCAAAAGCAAAATTAAAGCTATCAGAATTAAAACCACTACAATTATATAAACTGCCAGCACTGTTATTGCTCCTCTGTAGCTTCTATCTCGAGCTGTTCACCAACATCGCGTTGGTCGTTTTCGTTTTGAGGAAGCGGCGGTAATTCAGATAAATCGGACAGCTCAAAGCTTTTTAAAAAGTTCTTTGTAGTACCATAAAGTAAAGGCTTGCCGGGAAGCTCTAAACGTCCCCTTTCCTCAACAAGGCCTTTTTCTATAAGGGTTGTAACCACGCTTGAGCAATCAACACCTCTTACCTGCTCGATAAAGGATTTAGTCACCGGCTGATTGTAAGCCACAACCGCCAAAACCTCAAGTGCGGCAGGTGAAAGCGGAGTTCTGCGACGCAGGTCGAAAGCCTTTTTAATATAATCGGCATAAGCCTTTTTTGTAACTAATTGATAGGTGTTTTCAAGTCTTACAAGCTCTAACCCGCTGTTTTCCTTTTCGGTTTTTTCTTTTAAAATAAGCATTACTTCATTCACGGTTTCAGGTATTGTATCAAAAACCTGTGTGAAGCGTTCTATACTTACAGGCTCACCGCTTGCAAACAAAATAGCCTCGAAAGCGGGTACCAATTCACTAATTTTCATCTGTCCTTATGCCCTTTCACAAGTGATATTTCTTGATTTTCGGCGTCGCCCTCAATTTTAATGCGATTAGCCTTACAAAGCTCTAAAACCGCCAAAAAAGTAGCTACAAGCTCAGAACGGCTTTGTGCGGTTTTGTATAGCGAGGATAGCTTTTTCTTGCCACCCGAAAAAAGATTTCTGATTACAAAAACAATTTTTGTAGACACAGCAACAATCTTTTTTGCAACAATTTTTTGAAAAGGTGCGGTAGAGGGCGGAAGCCTTCTTTTTCCCCTGCCTATTGCCTGCAAATAGGATAGATATATCAAATCCTTACTGTGGGTGAGCTCATAGGTTTTCGGAAAATCAATTTCATCAGGCTTCTTTGCAAACTTATCAAAGCCTGTTTGCATAGCACCTAGTTTTTCGGCAATCTGCTTGCAAACCATATATTCAAGCAGTTCTCCCGTAAGCTCCTCTTTAAGCTCAGCGATTTCATCGTGACGCGGAAGAAGTGATACGGTTTTTATATAAATAAGCCTTGACGCCATCTCCAAAAATTCGCTTGCAAGCTCCATTTCCTCTGTCTCATAAAGCTTTATCTGTTCTAAATACTGGTCGATAAGCTCGGTAAGAGGAATATCATAAATATTCATTTTATTTCGGGCAATCAGCTGAAGCAGTAGGTCCAGCGGTCCCTCAAAGCCCTCTATTTTATAAGAAATTATGTTCTCCATTTTCTACCTGCCAAAAGTTAATATCCAAGCAATTTAAACGGTAAATAAGCGATTTTTAAAACAAAATCCATAAGTCCGTTTGACAATAAGCTTATCGGTCCGTCAAGCACGCCCACATAAAGCAAAACCATAAGACCTAAAAATATAAATCTTTCATATTGCATAACCTTGAAATAATACTTATCGGGCAAAAAGGCAAACAAAAGACGCGAGCCATCAAGCGGAGGAATGGGAAGCAAATTAAATACCGCAAGCGACACGTTGATTTGTGCCAAATAAAAAAGAATAAAATAAATATACCCAAAAACCTCTGCCACAGTTACAGAAAGAAGTAAAAACACATTTCCAAGCAGTAAAGCCAATATAGACATCACTATGTTAGAAAGCGGTCCTGCAAAGGCAACTATTGCCATTCCGATTTTAGGATTATCAAAATTTCTTGCATTTACGCTAACTGGCTTTGCCCAGCCGAAGCCGAAAAGCAAAATACAAAGCGAACCCAAATAATCGATATGTGCAAACGGGTTAAGAGTTAATCTATTCTGCCACTTAGGTGTATTGTCGCCAAGTTTTACAGCAACAAAGCCGTGTGCAAACTCGTGAACGGGAAGGGTTAAAAAAACAACCAATACTGTAGATAAAATGTAAATTATGGCATTGGTAAAATCCAAACCGCCCGACAGTAATTCAGAAAGCAAAACTTCCACTCCTAACATATCATACCAATATTTTGTTATATTATATAACATTCTTGACAGAATTACAAGAAAAATATATAATACATAGGTTGCAAAATTTAAGAAGGAGAAAATCGTTACAATGTTTAAAAAGCTAATGGGTGACCGAATGTTTTACAAGCAAATATTAGCACTTGCAATTCCTATTATGATACAAAACGGAATTACAAATTTTGTTAATATGCTTGACAATGTAATGGTCGGCAAGGTAGGCACTCTGCAAATGACAGGTGTAGCAGTAAGCAATCAGCTTATATTTGTATTTAACCTCTGCATTTTTGGTGCAATTTCGGGTGCGGGAATTTTTGGTGCTCAGTTTTTTGGCAAAAGCGATGTAGAGGGCATTCGCCACACCTTTCGGTTTAAAATAATATTTTGTAGTATCTTATGTTTATTAGGAATTTTACTCTTTTTCTTTTGCGGTGAAGGCTTAATAGGTCTTTACTTAAATGAAGGCAGTAAGCAAAGTATTTTAGCTTCTTTAGGCTTTGGAAAAAGCTATCTTAACCTAATGCTTATCGGTCTTATTCCCTATACCATAGCACAATGCTATTCAAGTACGCTCAGAGAAACAGGAAAAGCTGTTCCTCCAATGGTTGCAGGTATTATAGCAATTATTGTAAATCTCACTTTAAACTACATACTGATTTTTGGAAAATTCGGTGCACCAAGGCTTGGCGTAAACGGTGCAGCAATCGCAACGGTTATTTCCCGCTTTGCCGAGCTTTTGATTTTGGTGATTTACACTGCACACAGAAAAAAAGAAAATCCGTTCATCACAGGTGCATTCAGAAGTCTGTATATCCCCTTATCGCTTGTTAAAAGCATCATTATTAAGGGCTTGCCTTTAATGTTTAACGAAACTATGTGGGCAGCAGGTATGGCAACTCTTAATCAGTGCTATTCGGTAAGAGGTATTGACGTTGTTGCGGCAAATAATATTTGTCAAACCTTTTTCAATGTTTTCTCTGTAGCCTTTTTGGCAGTAGGTGTTGCAATCGGTATATTGCTTGGTCAAATTTTGGGTACAGGCGATATAGAAAAAGCAAAGGATTACAGCTTTAAGCTGATTGCCTTTTCGGTTTTCGTAAGCATAATATTTGCTGCAATTTATATTTTTGCCGCAAATTATATTCCGCAAATTTATAATACTGAAACCTCTATAAGACTTACAGCCGCTCGTCTTATGCAAATTTCGGCAATAGCTATGCCTGTTGACTCGTTTGCTCACGCCGCATATTTCATATTGCGTTCAGGCGGAAAAACCGCGATAACTCTTATTTTTGACAGTGGCTTTATGTGGGTGATTTCGGTGCCCTTGGCATTTGTGTTAAGTCGATTTACCTCTCTTTCAATTTTGCCCCTGTTTGCAATAATTCAAGCAATAAACTTAATAAAATGTGTTCTGGGTTATGCCTTTGTTAAAAAAGGCGAATGGCTTAAGACAATTGTAAACTAAATAAAAAAGGCGGTTTCCCCGCCTTTTTATTTTTTGCTTGTTAAAGTATTGACAAATTCACAAAATATGGTATAATAATAAAAAATGTCTCATTTGAGACAGTTTTGTGAGGTAAAAATGAATTACTTAAAAGACTTATTTTTGTTTGCAGGCTTAACAGACAGTGAAAAATGTGAAATTATAAACAGCTTTTCAAAGCCTTGTAATTTCAAAAAGGGTGAAATTATTTACTCGGCGGATAATTTCCGTAATGCAATGGGTGTAATTTTAAGCGGAAAAGCCTTTGCAGTGACCTGTGGCGACTGCGAGCTTTATATGAAAAGCTTTGAAAAAGGTGCTGTATTTGGCGTAGCTTCTATGTTTGGTGACAAAGAAAAATATGTAAGCACCATAGTTGCAGAAAGGGAAACCGAGGTACTTTTTATAGATGAAACTACCCTTCGCTCGGTTTTTCTTAAAAACCCCGAAATTTCACTAAACTATATAAGCTTTTTATCGAATAAAATTCGTTTTTTAAATTCAAAGCTTACCTTACTTTCAGTAGGCTCCTCAGAGGACACGCTTTATAAATATCTTTACTCTGTAGCGGATGATGAAGGTATTGCTGCTGTTCCGAAAAGTATGACCTTGCTGGCAAAAATGTTAGGGCTTTCACGTGCTACCCTTTACCGCAGCCTTGACACGCTTATTGAAAGCGGAAAAATAATAAGGGAAAATAATTTAATAAAGGTGATAAAAAATGAAGAAAATTGTTAGCTTAGTTTTAGTTCTTTTATTGGTTTTAGGCCTTGCCGCCTGCGGTAAAGCAGACAGTAAAAAGCCTGCCAGTAAGCCCGACGCTGAAGTCACAAAGCTTGATGTAGACTGCAACGTATACGTTTTGCAGGGTCCCACAGGTATAGGTGCTGCCTCTCTTTGGGATAAGGCAGAAAAAGGCGAAGGCTCCTTAAACTATAATTTTAATATGGTAGCCGCAAACGATGAAATTGTTGCAAAGGTTGTAAACGGTGACGCTGATATTGCCGCAGTTGCTACTAATGTTGCCTCTAACCTTTATAACAAAACAAATGGCGGTGTAACCGTGCTTGCAGTGAATACCTTGGGCGTGCTTAATGTTGTGACAAAAGATGAAAGCATTAAATCAATTGCCGATTTAGAGGGTAAAACTGTATATCTCCCGGGTAAGGGAGCTAATCCCGAGTTTATTGCTACTTACATTTTAGAGCAAAACGGCTTAAAGGTTGGCAAGGACGTAACACTTGAGTTTGTTGGTGACGGCAGTGAGTTAGTTCCAAAAATCGTAGCCGACAAGAAAAATGAGGTTGTAGTTATAGCTCCTCAACCGGTTGCAACCACAATTACAGTTCAGGCTCCCGAAGCAAAAATTGCCATAAATCTTAACGACGAATGGGATAAATGCACCGACACAAAGCTTGTAATGGGTGCAGTTATTGTAAATAACAAATTCTTAAAGAAAAATCCCGATGCAGTAAAGCTCTTTTTAAAGGATTATGCTGAATCTGTAAAGGCTGTAAATGCTGACGTAAAGACAGCAGGTACACTTTGCGAAAAATACGGAATTGTTCCAAAAGCTGCTATTGCCACAAAGGCTATCCCCTACTGCAATATAGTTTGCCAAACCGGAAAAGAATTAAAGAAAAACCTTTCTGCTTATTTAGAATTTTTATTTGAGAAAAAGGCAGCTCTTGTAGGAAATAAACTTCCTGCGGACGAATTCTACTATGCTGAATAAAGCAATTAAAAAAACCTTAATAATTCTTTTTTGGATTTTAGTATGGCAAGCAATAGCAAGTATAGTTAATCTCGAATTAATACTTCCGTCCCCTGTGCAAACCGTTAAAGCCTTATTCAGAATATCACGTGAGAGTGAGTTCTATATTGCGGTATTTTCCTCACTTTCAAGGATTATTACGGGCTTTATATTAGGCGTCATAGTAGGCTTTGCGGGTGCTGTTCTTTCAAATAAATTTAAACTTGTATCAGAGGTATTTTCCCCTATTTTAAGGCTTTTAAGAGCAGTTCCCGTAGCGTCCTTTATAATAATTGCATTTTATTGGCTTTTGTCCGACAACGTGCCTACACTTATCTGCTTTTTAATGGTGCTACCACTTATCTGGACCACCGCCGAAACAGCACTTGACAATATTGATAAAAGATACCTTGAAATCGCAAAAATTTACAGATTAAGCTCGGTTAAAACTTTTTTTGGCATCAAGCTACCCTTTATTATGCCAAATCTTATGTCTACGGTGCTGACCTCGTTAGGCTTTGCTTGGAAATCGGGCATTGCGGCAGAAATTATATGCCTACCCCCCGCTTCCTTGGGCGGTCTTATAGGCAGTTCAAAATCCGCACTGCTTACAAGCGAGGTATTTGCAATAACCGCCGTTGTTATTATACTTTCAATAATACTTGAAAGTGTTGTAAGATTGGCACTCAGGAGGTTTACAAATGATAACACTAAATAATGTAAGCTTTTCCTACGGTGAAAAAGCGGTGCTTAAAAATTTTTCACTTGATATTGATAAGAGTGATAAAATTTGTCTTTTTGGTGAAAGCGGTTGCGGTAAAACCACTGTAACAAGGCTTATTTTAGGACTTTTAAAGCCCGATAGCGGCAAAGTAGTTAAAGATAAACAATTAAAGCCAAGTGTGGTTTTTCAAGAAAATTTATTGCTCCCCTTTAAGAGCGTTTTAAAAAATATAACACTTTTGGGTGCTGATAATAAAACTGCTGAAGCAAATTTAGAAGCACTCGGCATTGCCGACTATAAAAACAGCCTTCCTTCTTCCCTTTCGGGCGGAATCGAAAGGCGTGTGGCAATAGCAAGGGCTCTGAGTCAGGATTTCGATTTTTTAATACTTGACGAGCCATTCACAGGGCTTGACAAGGAAAACATCTTAAAGGCAACAGCCCTCATTTTAAAAATCGCTCAAAACAAGCCGATAATTTTAATAACCCACTCTATGCCTGAAGCAGAGCTTTTGGGCTGTAAAATTATTAATATGCAAAAAATCTCATAAAGACCAAAAAAAGCCGTCTCGCAAACACGAGACGGCTTTAAATGTTATGTATCTTATTTTACAACCTTTAAGTAATCGAGAACAGATAAGATAATGCCAACTAAAACATATACCTCAACTATCCAACCGATTATGCCGATTAAAATTCCAACAAAAGGAATTTTACCGAGAAGTCCCATAACAAGACCGATGATTGCACCCACAACAATATAGATAACAATATTGATTACAAGTGCTACAACATCCTTCTTTTCAGCGAAGGAAAAAGGGAAAATTGCCTTTAAAGCATCCATTTTTTACACCTCACAAAATTTATTTGTTATATTTAATTTAACATAATTCGACTGTATTTTCAAGTGTTTTTTTGCAAAAGCACATTTAAAACACAGAACCATTCCCTGTCTTTTCCCTATAGCTTTTCACCTATTGCAATAATATTTTTATTAAATGCTCCGTCAAGCACCGCCGACTTCCAAATAGTTTCGGCGTCACCGTTTGCAATTTGTGTATCAGCATATTTTTGAGCTTTTTCATCTGATATAGCTTCGTAAGAATAGGTTTCGCCAAGCAAAACCTGCTCCTCAACATCCTCTATCATTTCTGCAGTCAGCTTTCCCGTTTCGGTAAATGTTCTGATAAATCGCCTTGTGTACTTATCATCTGTCACCTGTTTTGGCACAAACATACGGTTTACCGGCTTTTCGCCTTGCTCTAT
>JAZNBP010000108.1:0-7373 GCA_045587085.1 Acutalibacteraceae bacterium
GTTAGGACCGGCTTGCTCGACTACCTGTTTTACAAAATTCTTTACACCCTGCAATCCGTCAGAGGGTGAAAGCATAGCAATCCGGCTCATATTTTCGCTTCCGAAGCCCTTGGGTGCCACGGTGATTTCGATTTTATCACCGCTTACTATCTCAAAATAAATCATTGCAGGGGTATTATCGCCTGTATTTACACGGTTTAAGGGGTCGGCTACAACGCTTTTTCTAAGAAAGCCCTCTTTATAGCCTTGACGGACACCCTCGTTTACGGCGTCAGTTACATCGCCGTTTATATGTACATCCTGACCTATTTTTAAGAAAACGCAAGCTACACCCGTATCCTGACAGATAGGCATTTTCTTTTGGTCGGCTATATTGTAGTTTTCAATAATGTGGCCGAGTATTTCCTTTGCTTGCGGCCAAGGCTCATCATATCGGGCTTTAGTGATACAATTTTTAATATCGTCACCTAAGTGACAGTTAGCCTCAATACAGAGCTTTTTTACAGTATCGGTAATAATTAAAGCATCAATTTCCCGCATAAATTCTCCTTAAAGCTTTTGTTACAACCAAATTTTTAAATTATTATATAACATAATCACTTAAAAAACAAGATTGTATTAAGGAATTAAAACTGAAAAAATAGTCCAATAATATCAACTATTGAAAGCTTTCAAATCTTGTTAACAAATTAATCTTGATAGTCATAGTTTTTTATAAGTGCACTAAAGGTGGCAATATCCTCCTCACGTACTATTTTTATGTTGTTATTGTTGCTTTCAATAAAATTAATGTTATAGTCTAAATTGTATAATAGCATAGTACAACAAGTCTCGGTAAGAGTATGACCTATTTGATGTGCTTTGTTGAATACCTCGTTCATAAGCGATAGACGGTGAGCTTCCGGGGATTGCAGGGCTACCGTTGTGTTTCGGTCAATATATTTGGTATGGTTATTAGCTATATTAAACTGTACGTAATCGTTCATATAATGGCAGATTGTCGCACTTTCCTTTGTTTCGCAGGCTTGAAGCAGCTTTGATATGGTTTCGGTCGATACCATGGGACGAGTTGCCTCTTGTATGATTATTAAATCATTTTGGTTATAGTGGTCCTTTATGCAGTCGAAGGCTTTTTTAAAGGAATCAATACCGCTTGTTCCGGCTAAAATTATACTTTTAAGCTTTGTTATACCATATTCTCTTGCATAAGCCTTTACAATGCTTTCCCAACCTTTTAAGCATACGACGTAAATATCATCTATCATAGGGTGAGATTGGTATTTTTCCATACAATAAACTATAATAGGTTTACCGTGCACATTTATGAATTGACTTGGTATGTTTTGTCGGTTTCTTGAGGATTTTCCTCCTGCTAAAATAACAACAATGTTTTTACTTTTGTTATTAGAATTATTCGCATTAATAGGAACAGAAGGGTTTTCAATTATGTAATTTCCTATAAGTGCTTGTACGGTAGTATCCAAAATTTCGGCTAACTTTTGCAGTTTTTTTTGGGAAATATCATTTTCGCCCGATTCTATTTTAGCTATTGTGGATCTGGTTTTATAACCCATTGCATCTGCAAGCTCCTGTTGGGACATCTTTAATTCATAACGTCTTTTTCGTATATTTGAGCCTATTGACATTATACATACTCCTTTAGTAGTGATATGTATATTATAAATCAACAAAAGGTGATTTTCAAGTACCAAATTGAATAAATGTTGATCTTTTCTTGACATATAGTAGATTAATCACTATAATGATAAAGACTAAGAGAAACATTTAATCTTTAAAGGAGTAAGGTTTTATGAAGGCAATTATTTTTAATTCAGGTTACGGCAACAGAATGGGTGAGTTTACAAAAACTCATCACAAATCTATGGCTCCGCTAAAAAACGGAGAGACAATATTCCACAGACAACTTAGAATATTAAGTGCAGAGGGCATCAAGAATTTTATAGTTACAACCGGTCCTTTTGAAGAACAGTTAAAGGCGGTTGCAGATGAATTCAGCGATTTAGACATTACTTTTGTTCGAAATGATATATTTGATAAGACAAACTATATCTATTCAATGTATCTTGCCCGCGATTATATCGATGATGATATGATTTTTATGCACGGCGACTTGGTATTCAGCAGAAAATTAGTTCACGATGTGCTAAATTGTGCAGATTCAAATACGGGTACTGTGAATTTCAAAAAGGCACTTCCTGAGAAGGATTTTAAGAGCAGAGTTAGGGACGGAAAAATATTAGAGGTTTCTATTAAGATATTTGATGAAGACTGCTATGCATTCCAGCCTTTCTACAAATTGGACAAGGCTACTGCTTCTGCTTGGGTAGGTAAGGTAGTAGAGTATATCCATAAAGGCGAAGACAAGTGCTATGCCGAGAATGCCTTAAATGAGATATTCCCAGCTCTTAATATACGTGCTTATGATTATGATGGTTATTATATTGATGAAATTGATAATCTTGATGACCATACACGTGTAACATCAGAGATTATACCCTTTGATGAAGCTGATGCTAAAATTTTCGGTTAATTTATAAGGAGATTTTAAAATGTCAGAATTAAAAGAAAAATTTATGTATGGATATAACAGCGAACAATTTAAGAAGTTTAAAAAATATGCTTGGTTAATGCTTTTAAGCTTTGGATTTACTTATTTGTTTTTCTATAACGGCAGACAGAATATAAACCTTGTAATGCCTTTGATGAAGGAATATTTTGCTTCTGACCTTGGTACAATAGGCGTTGTTTCTTCTGCACTTTTCTGGTGTTACGCATTTGGACAGTTAGTAAGTGGACGCTTAGGTTCATATCTTGGTTATAAAAGGTTGATGATTTTTGGCGTTGTGGCATCGGCTGTGCTAAATATTCTTATTTCGTTCCAGAATAATCTTACGATTATTGCTATTCTTTGGGGACTTAACGGATTTTGTCAGGCAATGGTTTGGTCAAACGGCGTCGGCGTTATAAACAAATGGTGGCCGAAAGAAAAGCGTGGCTTCGCTTCAGGTCTTGCAACTGCTTTTTCAGGTGTAGCACAGGCAGTTACATATTTAACTGTTAATTGGTGTTTAATTCTTAATCCTGAATGGTCTTGGCGTGCAGGCTTCCGTTTCCCGATTATTCCAATGGTGCTTATCCTTATTGCATTTATTGCGTTTTTTAAGGAAAAACCTGAGGATATTGGAATTCCTGCTTTTGAGGAGGCAGACAAAGAGCTTGACAATAATGATGCTTTATTAGAAACGGAAATTGCCAAAAAAGGATTTTTCTATCCCTATAAGCTTCTTTTTAGTCAACCTAAGGTTATTATTTTCTGCCTGATTTCTGCAATTGCAGGTATTGGGCGTTACGGTCTTCTTACTTGGATACCTACTTATTTTACCGAGGAATTGGGACTTACTCTTAAAAATGACCTGTTTACTTATATCGTTTTGCCCTTAGGTCAAGCTTGTGCAATGTTTGTATTCCCATTTTTAACAGATAAAGTATTCAAGGGTAAAAGAGAGCCTATGCTTGCTTTGGCATCGGTAGTGGCTTTTATTGGACTTATTAGCTTCCCCTTATTTAAGACGCAGTTGCCTGCAACGATTATGCTGTTTGTAGTTGGTGTATTTAGCATGGTGACCGGTGTTATCTGGGCAATTGCCGGCGATATGGGCGGACGTGCTCTTTCTTCTACGGTTGTAGGTATTCTTGACTGGGCAGTATATATGGGCGCTGCAATTCAGGCTTCTGTATTTGGCTTTGTTCAGCAAAAATTCGGTTGGAGTGCTATATTTATTACCATTGGTTGTCTTTATATTATTTTACTTGTTTTAACTCTCTTGGCCCGTAAAATGAAAATGAAAAAAGTTTAAGTGGTATTAAAATAACCGCATCCTCTGTTATAGGATGCGGTTATTTTTTATAGAAAATTATTTATGTTTACAACATTCTGTTAGCTGTAGTTTAAGCTCGGTGTACAAGTCAGACATAGCTTTTTCATCCACCTTACAGACCTTTCGGTCATAGGTCAAAAGTCCGTTGATTTCATCCTCTACATCACTTACCTGCGTGTATATAGCACCGCAAAGACCTCTTTTTATAGCGGGTAGTACCTTGTTGCGGTAAAGGGCTACTAATTGGTTTTGAAATTCCGATTCAGATTTACAGGTCTTGTAGCCATAGGCTTTGTGAGTATTAAAAAGGTGTCCCTCTACGGGGTAGGTGTAGCCGCCGAATTCGCTAAGTATTAACGGCTTTTTGCAAGGACGGATTTGATTCCAAGGTCCAAAATAAATGTGTAGGCTTTCTACATCACTTAAATTTCGACGGAACCAGCCTGATGTGGTGTCGATTATTCTTGTATTGTCTAATGTACGCAGTTTTTTATAGACATTGTCGCTGTCAAACTGCCCCCAGCCCTCGTTGAATATAGTCCAATAAAGGATACAGGGGTGGTTGCGAAGCTGTGCTACTGTTTGCTCCATTGAGTTTAAGAAACTCTCACGCGTCTTTTTGTCATTATGCATACGCGTGTCACCACATTTTTGAATTCGCAATGTAGGTATGGCGGTGTCACGGATAAAGTTATAATCACCATTGTTTATCATATCCTGAAATACAATCATACCAAGCTTATCGCATTGATAATAAAACTCCTCTGCCTCCACCTTTATGTGCTTACGCAAGGTGTTAAAGCCTAACTTTTTCATAGATAAGATATCATCAGTATAGCACCTTGGGGTAGCGGGGGTATAGATGCCGTCGGGCCAATAGCCTTGGTCAAGAAGTCCGTGGAAAAAATAAGGCTTGCCATTAAGACAAAGACGGGGAATTCCGTTTATTGTAAGGGTTTCAATGGTTCTGATAGCAAAGTAGGATTCTACACAGTCCTCGCCCGCGGTGATGCGAAAATTATAAAGATATGGGTTTTCGGGGCTCCAAAGCTGTGGGTTTTGAGGTGTTATCACCGCCTTGCCCTCATTTAGGGGGAATTCTCCGACACCCTCTACATCAACTATACCGTCAATAGCAGGGCTAATGGAGATATGAACTCCGTAGTCTTGGTTTTCAATACGCAGATTTTCTATATAGCTTGTCGGCACGCTCTCTAACCAGACGCTCTGCCAGATGCCTGAAACGGGGGTATACCACATACCGCCACGTTTTAAAGTCTGTTTTCCGTAGGGAAATGAAAGGTCATAAAGATTGTCTGTACAACGTACCTCAAGCAGATTTTCCGCATTTAAAGCGTCGGTTATATCAAAACTGAAAGCGGTGTAGCCACCTTCGTGGCGGCCTACAAGCTTGTGGTTTACATAAACTTCTGCAATTTGGTCGGCGGCACCTATATGCAAAAGCACTCTGCCTTTGTTGAAATCCTTTGGCAGAGTGAATTTGCGTCTGTAGGAAAGGGAAGCGCCTTCAGGGAAATGCCAATTTACACCCGAAAGCAAACTTTCAGGGCAAAAAGGAACTTTGATTTTAAAAGGTTCGGCTTCGCCCTCTACCGTAAGCTCCCAAATACCGTTTAGGTTTACATAACTTTCTCGACGTAGTTGTGGTCTTGGATAGATTTCCCAAGGGGTGTCGCATAGGGCTTCACCCTCATTAGTGTAAAGCTTATTAAGCACAGATAGTCGCCTCGCTTTTGTTCTTACTTTATAACACTTAAAACGCTGTCTTTAATATTATTCATACCCTTAATTGTGGGATGACCGCATTTTTTATCGATTGTATCGAAGATAAATACGCAGTATATTATGTTTTTCTAAGTGTAGTTTGTATAGATTTAATGTGCTTGTGTATTTCAAGCAGCTCTTTACGTGAGGACACACCTAACTTTCCGTAAATATTTCGGTTGTGATACTTAAGGGTGGTTTCCTTAATATTCATATTAACCATAATTTCTTTCGAGGTCACCCTTGCAACGAGTGCATCATAGATTGTTTTTTCGGTGGGTGTCAAGGCTTCGAGACCAAGCACAAAAATCTCGATTTGTTCAGCAGTAAAAATTTCTTCTATCGGATTTTCAAGCATAACGTCCGATGTTGGAGCTTCAGCAGAACAGCTTTGTGCGGTTTCAACCTGTTTTACAAGCTTTTTCATTCTTTGATAATCATTTATAATAAGGTGGATACCGAGCAAGAACAGTTCGCTAATGATATATGAAATGGACAGCATTTCAAACTCAATGCTCGTCATCTGCTCAATAAACCAAACACCAATGTTGACGAATACCGCAGTGGCAAGGACAGCGGCATTTGCTGTGGTTTCAATGGTCTTTTTGATCTTCGCACGAACAATGACCGCCACCATAGCGGCGAAGTAGCCGAGCAAATAGACAAGATACAGCGAATGCAGCGGCCCGTAAACCTTCACAAGCGTGGAAACACCGTCCACTACCGCAAAGGAAACCTCTTTGTAGTAGATCGGCAGGATTCCCGGACTGGCGGCAATCAAAAACACAAGGAGCGACAACGCACCCAAAGCACCGTGCAGCCACTTCGGATGCATGGTGCCGGAAACATCCAATATGATCATCAGCATGGAAAGTGGTAAAAATACCGAGCCGAGATATGCCACACGGTTTGCCCACAGTGCCATCGTGAGACTTGTGGACATTGCCAAAACGGTATAGCCGATGTTTACCACCAGCACCGATGAAAACAGCAGAACAAACCATACCTTGTTTTTGCGTACTAACAGGCAGCAGCCGATCAGAAGCAGCAAAGACAGTACGGCAGCAGCACCGTAGATGATCGTCAGGCTGGCACTTTTCGATCCGACAGCGTTACAGCCCGACAAACCCAATATGAAAAACAGCAGGACAGGTACACCTGCGAATAACTTTTTCATTTCGATCTCCTCCTGTCGGAGTTAGTAAAAAATGGCACAGAGCCGCAAAAAAGCCATACTTTTTTGAAAAAACACCCCATCCCATACTTTTAGTATGGGGACAAACGGGGTTGTAACGGATAAAATTATAATGCAATCCGTGTAGGTATGACGAGTATACCGGATGATTATCTTTTACATGGTATCACAGAGTGTTGAAATTTTCAATAGTGAACGAACAGACGTCGGTAATTTGTCAAAGTTCACCCGCTGATTTCCGAAGGGAGGACAGACCTTGTGAATACAGAAAAAACGATTGCCACGCATAAAATCTTGTCTCATGCAGACGGGAACATCTACAAGTTCTACTGCGATCTTTCCGGAGCTCTTGTCTGCACCACAAAGCCATACAAAGCCGACACACCCGAAGAAGAACTGCGGCTTGCCTGGGAACAGGAAGGTAAACAGCATTTTAACTTCTGTCACAAATGAAGTCGGATCGTAGCCATGTCGTTCTGTGAGCCAAGGAGTTG
>JAZNBP010000109.1:0-14500 GCA_045587085.1 Acutalibacteraceae bacterium
GTAGGGGCAGGCGTCCTCGACTGCCCGCAATTTCTAAAAAACTAAAATGCGGAAGAAGTGAAATCTCACTTCTTCCGCATTTCTTTTATTTGTTTACTTTTATAGTATTTTAAGGAAACGGTTTTTTTAACTTAATTTCACATCAATCCAAAGGTTTTCATAATAATTACGGATTTTGTTATCAATGTCGTGATAATACTGTGTTTTCATTTCATCTTGGTTTTCGGGATACAAAATCTCGTTTTTATAATAATAGTAATCGGGATTATTTATTACCGCCGTATTAGGTGAGGCATAGCCTATATATTCCGCATTTGCGGTTGCAATTTTCGGATCGTTCAAAAAGTCGATATAAAGCATTGCCGCCTCATAATTTTTAGCATTTTTCAAAATACAGGCAGAGTCCATAAATATATTAGTGCCTTCCCTCGGGTAGAAAAAGCGTAAATCGGGGTTGGTGTCAAGCATAGTAAGATAATCGCCGGCGTAATAGGGGGCAATGTACGCCTCGCCCGTTTCCATTTTACCGTAGATTTCATCCATTACATAGGCTTGCAGGTTGTCCTTACCCTTTATAAGTAGGTTTGCCGCCTTATCCCAATCTGATTTTTTGGTTGTGTTTAAATCAATACCTAAAATCATTTGTGCGGTCATAAAGGCATCTCTAGGGTTGTTGAAGTTAAGAACGGTGTCCTTGTACTTCTTGTCCCAAAGAACCTTCCAGCTATGCTCAATATTCTTTATATACTTTGAATTATAGATAATACCTACCATACCAACGCAATAGGGAACAGAATATTTGTTTTCGGGGTCAAAGAATACATTTTTGTAAGCGTCGTCAATGTACTTGTAATTCTGAAGCTTGGAGGTATCAATTTCTGCCAGCATACCTTCCTTTATCATACGCTGAATCATATAGTCAGAGGGGATAACAACATCGTAATTTACACCGCCGTTAGCCACCTGAGAGTACATTGTTTCGTTGCTTTCAAATGTAAGGTAGTTTACCTTGATTCCCGTGAGCTTTTGGAATTCTCGGTTTACGTCGAGCATTCCGTCGCCACCGTCGGAAATATATTCGCCCCAGTTGTAAACGGTAAGGGTTGTGCCGGCAAGCTTATTTGAATATTTGCCGTCAAATTCAGAGTCGGAGTATTTATATCCGCAAGAGCAAAGTGAAAAAACGAGCGAACAAACAAGTAATAAAGTTATAATTTTTTTCATTTTGCCGCCCCCTTAAAACGCCTTGTTGCGGCGGCGTGCTTTTTTTCTGCCCTTGTTTGGAGCATATTATAGAAAATAAGCAACAGGAAAATAACAAGGAAAATAATAGTTGATAGGGCATAGGTGTCAGGTGTTACCGATTTTTTGGTCATATTATAAATTATAATCGGCAAGGTTTGGTAATGACCGCAGGTGAAATAGCTTATTACAAAATCGTCAAGCGATAATGTAAAGGTCATTATAAAGCCGGTTACAATGCCCGTAGAGATAGATGGAACAACTACCTTGAAAAATGCCTGAAGCGGTGTACAGCCGAGGTCTAACGCTGCCTCCTGCAAATTTGCATCAGTTTGCCTGAGTTTCGGCATTACCGAAAGTATTACATAAGGCAAATTGAATGTAATATGTGCTATAAGCACCGTGAAAAATCCCAAAGACTCATTAAGACCGATAAGCTTTCCTATAAAGATAAATAAAAGCATAAGCGAAATACCGCTTACTATATCGGCATTCATCATAGGAATATTAGTTACCGACATTATAAGCTTTTTGGTAATCTTTTTTCTTAGTGCTAAAATGCCTACCGCAGCTGCAGTACCTAAAACAGTAGCTATAGAAGCGGATAAAATTGCGACAATAAGGGTATGCTGTAAAGCATTTAGCATTGTTGTGTTGCTTATAAGACTTTTGTACCAATCAAGCGAAAAGCCTTCAAAAACCCATACGCTTGAAGAAGAGTTAAAGGAAAAAGCTATCATAACAAGCACGGGTGCGTACAGAAAAAATATGATAAGTGCAACGTAAATTCGGGAGAGAGCTTTCATACAACTATACCTCCCTCATCATCGTCACTAAAGCGGTTCATAATGAAAAGACTTATTAAAATAAGGCACATAAGAACAAGTGATAATGCAGATGCCACATTATAAAAATCAGGGCCTAAATTAAATAAATATTCAATGGCATCGCCCACAAGCATAGTCTTGTTGCCACCCAGCTTTTGTGAGATGTAAAAGGTGCTGACGCTTGGTACAAATACCATTGTAATGCCCGATATTATTCCGGGACGGCTAAGCGGTAAAATAACTCTGCGGAACTTATTGAATGCGTTTGAGCCTAAGTCCTCAGAAGCCTCTAAAAGGGAGTTATCAAGCTTTGACATTACCGAGTAAATAGGCAAAATCATATATGGTATAAAGTCATACACCATACCTAAAATTACCGCACCCGGAGTATACATAAGCTTTAAGGGAGCAATGCCTAGTTTTCCTAAAAACGAGTTGATAAGACCTGTGTTTGCAAGAATTGAAATCCAGGAATAGGTGCGGATTAGAAAGTTCATCCACATAGGAAGCATTACTATAAGCATAAGCATTCTTTGAGAGCTTACCTTAAGCTTTGTCATAAAATAAGCCATAGGATACGCTAAAAGCAGGGTAATTACAGTTGCAATAGCGGCATAAAGAATTGAAATACCAAAGGCTTTTTTGTATTTGCCGAGAGTAGCCAGATTTGCAAGCGTAAATGCACCAGTGGTATCGGTTAATGCAAAATAGAGCATTATTAAAAGCGGTACAATTATGAAAATTGCCGACCATACGATATATGGCGAGGCTACCATTCTGTTACCAAAGGATTTTCTTGACATAATCAGTCCTCCTCAACATATTCGGCATCGCTTAAGTGGTCAATTTCCTCGCTATAGCTTGAGTAGTCACCGTAAAGACCTGAATATTCACTCTTTTTCATAATATGAATGGCATCGGGCTCAATAAAAAGACCGACATTATCGCCTACAAAATGCTCGTCGGTGGTTTGTATCATCCACTTAAATCCGCCGATATCTACAATTATTTCGTAATGAACGCCAAGGAATGAAACCGAGGTAACAACACCTTTTAGCATGCCTTTCTCAGGGGAGACAATATCAACGTCCTCAGGGCGCACTACAACGTCAACCTCTTCGTTTTCCTCGAAACCTTTATCAAGACACTCAAAACCTGCACCCGAAAATTCAACATAAAAATCCTTGCACATTTTACCGTCAACAATGTTGGATTCACCAATAAAGTCAGCAACAAAGGCGTTCTGTGGCTCGTTATAAATATCCTGAGGGGTACCAACCTGCTGAATAACACCGCCGTCCATAACAACAACACGGTCAGACATAGTAAGTGCTTCCTCTTGGTCGTGGGTTACAAAGATAAACGTAATTCCTAATTGTTGTTGGATTTTCTTAAGCTCCTTTTGCATATCCTTGCGAAGCTTTAAATCAAGCGCAGCCAAAGGCTCGTCCAAAAGTAGTACCTTCGGTCTGTTTGCAATGGCACGTGCAATCGCAACACGCTGCTGCTGACCGCCGGAAAGTGTATCTATATGACGCTTTTCAAGTCCTTGTAAATTTACAAGGGTAAGCATTTCCTTAACCTTTTTTTCAATCTCCTTTTCGGGAGTTTTTTTAATGCGTAAGCCAAAGGCAATGTTTTCATACACATTAAGGTGAGGGAAAAGCGCATAACGCTGAAAAATGGTGTTAACCTGACGCTTATATGCAGGCACACCATTTATTTTTTTGCCCTCGAAAACAATTTCACCCTCGTCAGGCTCTAAAAAGCCGGCAATTAGGCGAAGTGTGGTGGTTTTACCGCAGCCTGAAGGACCTAAAAGTGTTATAAATTCCTTATCCTTAATTTCAAGATTGCAGCCGTTTAAAATCTGCTCACCGTCAAACGCCACAGAAATGTTTTTAAGTTCAATAATATTCTTTTTTTCCATAAAGCATCCCCCTTTGTTCAACACCAAAGTGTCAACACAAGAATAATAAAAAATAAGCCGTACGAGTGAAGAGTGACACCCGAATAAGCTTTCCCTGTGCGATACCCGCAATTTCCTCGTAATATGCCCTGAACAAAGGGTTTTTCATAGTTTTCTCGCAAAGGCGGAAACTACGGCATAAAATCTGAAATCGCACTCTACACAGATGCTTTGTTAAACATATTAAATTTTTATAGCTTAACTAATATAAAACTATACATCTAAACTACGCAAATGTCAAGGAAAAGTTGCTTTTTTGCGACATTTTTAGGCAAAATCTTTCACGCATTTCTCTAAAACTCTTTATTTCTTTCGTTTGCTTCTATTTTCTCGCTTTTTCTCGTTTTTTGTCGGGCACATTTGTTTGTCAGGGAAATGCCGAAAAAAAGCATACTTTTTGGTAATTTAGAGTAGATTTTTTAAAGCTTTTATGATATACTAATATAGATTAAGTATATATAAGAGGTGAAAGGGATGCGTATTCTTGGAATCGACCCCGGCTATGCCATTGTCGGATACGGTTTTGTTGATTATTCAAGGCTTAGGTTTAATGTGGTAGCATACGGTGCTATTACAACTCCTGCGCATACTCCTTTTCCACAGCGACTAAACGATATTTATAACGATATGCTAGAAATAATCGATAAATACAAGCCTGATTGCCTTGCGATTGAAAAGCTGTATTTTAATACTAACACAACAACCGCTATTGATGTAGCTCAGGCAAGAGGTGTTATAGTCTTAGCCGCACAAACACGTGGTGTCAAGGTTTATGAGTATACGCCACTTCAGGTTAAACAGGCAGTGACGGGCTACGGCAGGGCAGAAAAGCATCAGGTTATGGAAATGGTGAAAAGTCTTTTGTGTCTTAACAAAGTGCCAAAGCCTGATGACACGGCTGACGCTTTAGCACTTGCAGTTTGTCACGGACATTTCAGCGGTACGAAATATTCTAAAATTTGTTTGGAGGTAAAGAAATGATAGCTTCTGTTAGAGGAAAATATTTATACTCTGATTTAAATTCGGTAGTGGTAGAGTGTGCCGGTGTAGGCTATAGGTGCTATGTTACCAAGAATTGTCTTAATAATCTGCCAAACAAAAATGAAGAGCTTTTTCTTTATACTCATTTGGTGGTGCGTGAGGACGCAATGGACCTTTACGGCTTTTTTGATTTGGAGGAGCTTAACTCTTTTAAGCTTGTCACCTCGGTAAGCGGTGTAGGACCTAAAATCGGCATTGCAATTTTGTCAGAGCTTGTGCCTTCGCGTCTTCTTACCGCTATTGCTGCTAACGACCCTAAAACGCTTACAATGGCATCGGGTGTTGGAATAAAGCTTGCACAAAGAATTGTTTTAGAGCTTAAGGATAAGGTAGGCTCAATTGACGTTTCCGGTAATGATGAAATTACTGCCGTATCACGAGCTACAACACAGACTACAGCTTCTGAAGCTATTGAAGCTCTTGTTTCGTTAGGCTATACAAAGGGCGAGGCTTCGCTTACAGTTTCAAAGCTTGATACCAATTTACCTACGGACGAGCTTATAAAACAGGCACTAAAAAATTTGGCAAGGGGGTTTTAAGCTATGATTGAACAGGAAATGGATTTCGAAAACCGAATAGTATCTCCCGACTATAATTATATTCAGGACGAAACTGAGCTATCGCTTCGTCCTAAAACCTTAAGCGAATACATAGGTCAGGATAAAGCCAAGGAAAACCTGAAAATTTATATAACTGCGGCAAAGCAGAGAAATGAAAGTCTTGACCACGTGCTCCTATACGGACCTCCGGGACTTGGTAAAACTACACTTGCCGGTATAATTGCCCGTGAAATGGGGGTTAATCTTCGTGTAACCTCAGGTCCTGCTATTGAAAAACAGGGCGATTTGGTTGCAATTTTAACCTCACTTCAAGAGGGTGACGTGCTTTTTATAGACGAAATACACAGACTTCCCCGCAATGTTGAGGAAATACTATATCCCGCTATGGAGGATTTTTCGCTTGATATCATTATTGGCAAAGGTCCCTCCGCACGTTCTATAAGGCTTGATGTTCCGCATTTTACCTTGGTGGGGGCCACAACACGCTCAGGACAGCTTACTGCTCCGCTTCGTGACCGTTTTGGTGTATTACTAAGACTTGATTTATATACTCCAAATCAACTGGCGGAAATTGTAATGAGGTCTGCAGGAATACTTGGTATTGGTATTGAGCCTGACGGTGCTTTGGAAATAGCCTCTCGCTCAAGAGGTACTCCGCGTATTGCAAACCGCCTTTTAAAGCGTGTGCGTGATATAGCTCAGGTTGAATTTGACGGTATGATTGATGTGGAGGTAGCAGGGGCTGCACTTAAACGTTTTGAAATTGATGAGTTAGGTCTTGATGATTTCGATAGAAAAATGCTTACAACTATAATCACCAATTACTCAGGCGGTCCTGTCGGTCTTGATACGCTGGCGGCTGCTATCGGTGAGGAAGCGGTAACTATTGAGGATGTTTACGAGCCTTATTTAATGCAAATAGGCTTTTTAACACGAACTGCAAGAGGTCGCTGTGTTACGGCACTTGCGTATTCGCATTTAGGTATAGATAATCCTAATGCACAACAAACTATGTTTTAGGCGGTAGAAATGAGAACGGTAGAAGGTTTTAAGGATTACGAATTATTGGATGCCGACAGTGGCGAGCGACTTGAACGCTGGGGCGATATTATACTTGTAAGACCTGACCCTCAGGTTATTTGGAGCACTAATAGGGAAGATAGCCGTTGGAGAAATCCTCACGCTGTGTATCATCGCTCTAATCAAGGCGGCGGATATTGGGAAACCGTAAAAAAAGTGCCCGATGTTTGGAGTATAGCGTATAAGGATTTAACCTTCAGACTTAAGCCTATGGGATTTAAGCATACAGGCCTTTTTCCTGAGCAGGCGGTTAATTGGGATTTGGCAAGCGAGCTAATTAAAAAAGCCGGCAGAGAGGTTTCAGTCCTTAATTTGTTTGCCTATACGGGCGGTGCTACAGTTGCCTGCTTAAAGGCAGGTGCTAAGGTAACCCACGTTGATGCATCAAAGGGAATGGTGCAATGGGCAAAGGAAAATGCTGTGTCTTCGGGTGTGGCAGATAAAAACGTGCGTTGGCTTGTGGACGATTGCTTAAAATTTGTGAAACGCGAAATCAGACGAGGAAATCACTACGATGCAATAATTATGGACCCGCCGTCTTATGGCAGAGGTCCAAACGGTGAGGTTTGGAAGCTTGAACAACAGCTTACAGAACTATTGACCGAAACAGGAAAGCTATTATCAGACGATGCGATTTTTTTCTTTTTGAATTCATATACAGGCGGACTTTCACCCACAATTTTAAATTATATGGTTAAAACCTATGTGGTAAAGGATAAATCGGGCGAGGTATTTACCGACGAAATCGGACTTAATATCACTGCTAAGGGAATTAGCCTGCCTTGTGGAAATACAACTGTTTGGAAAAGGTAAAATGGATAATATTATAGAAATTAAAAATGTAACATATACCTACACAGAGGATGACAGTATTCATACCGCTGTAAAGGATATTTCACTTAATATAGAGCGTGGCTCCTTTACTGTGATTTTAGGTCATAACGGTTCGGGAAAATCTACTCTTGCCAAAATGATGAATGGACTTAATAAGCCTACAAGCGGTGACGTTCTTGTGAACGGTATCAATACTAAGGATGAGGAAACCGAGCTTCAGGTTAAAAAAACTGTGGGTATGGTTTTTCAAAATCCCGATAATCAGCTTATAGCCTCTATTGTAGAGGAGGATGTTGCCTTTGGTCCCGAAAATTTAGGTATTGCTTCCGATGAAATAAGAAAAAGGGTAGACGATGCATTAAAGGCGGTAGAAATGTATGAATTTCGTGAGTCTACACCGCATAGACTATCAGGCGGACAAAAGCAAAGAATAGCTATTGCAGGTATTATTGCTATGAGTCCTGAATGTCTGGTGCTTGATGAGCCAACCGCTATGCTTGACCCAAAGGGCAGGGCAGAGATTATAAATACTCTTTTAAAGCTTAACCACGAAAAAGGGATTACAATAGTGCTTATAACCCATTATATGGAGGAAGCGGAAAACGCCGACAGAGTAATTGTTATGAATGACGGCGAGATAATCGACGACGGCACTCCGAAAGAGATTTTTAAAAATGTTGAAAAGCTAAAGCAGGTGGGACTTGATGTTCCTCAGGCTACGGAGCTTTTGTATGAATTGTCTAAAAACGGATTTCGGGTGAAAACTAATATAATTTCTATAGAAGAAGCAGCCAATGAGATAAAGCGGGCGCTTCATTTGGAGGAAAATTAGCTTGGCAATTTTAGAAGTAAAAAATTTAACCCACACCTATAAGGGCTCTTCGCCTTTTATAAACGATGCGGTAAGCAATGTCAGCTTTACGGTCGAAAAGGGTGAAATAATCGGTATTATCGGTCATACGGGTTCGGGCAAATCAACTCTTGTACAGCACCTTAACGGACTGCTAAAGCCGACTAGCGGTCAGGTTTTGTTTGAAAACAGCGATATATGGGAAAATCCAAAGGAAATAAGAAAAATCCGTTCCAAGGTAGGTCTTGTTTTTCAGTATCCCGAATATCAGCTTTTTGAGGAAACTGTGTTTAAGGATATCGCTTTTGGTCCACGCAATATGGGACTAAGCGAAGCAGAAATTGATGATACTGTTCGTGAAATTTGCGAGGTAGTTGGTGTAAAGCCTGAATTTTTCGAAAAATCCCCGTTTGATTTGTCGGGCGGTGAAAAGCGACGAGTGGCTATTGCCGGTGTTATGGCAATGAAGCCTGAGCTTATTGTTTTTGACGAGCCAACTGCCGGTCTTGACCCTAAAGGCAGGGAAGATGTAATGGAAATTATTGCAAAATACAGAGAAAGCTTTTCAGCAACGGTTATCATAATTTCACATTCTATGGAGGATATGGCTCTTTTGGCGGATAGAATTCTTGTTATGAACAAGGGTGAAATTTATAAATTCGGCACATCAGACGAGGTGTTTTCTGATGCCAAGGGCTTAAAGGCTATCGGTCTGAATGTTCCTATTGTAACCCGAATATTTTTAAGTCTTAAAAATAGCGGAGTTAATGTTGATACTAATGTTTATACCGTCAAAAAGGCAGTAGAAACGTTAAAAAAGCTGAAAGAAGGTAATAGCAATGCTTAAAGATATAACCTTCGGACAGTTTTACGATTCAAAGTCGGTAATTCACAAAACTGATGCCAGAATAAAAATTATTTTGATGATAGCTTTTATTGTCATTATTTTTGTTTCGAATAATTTTTATTCGCTACTCTTTTCGGCAATATCGGTTTTGGCAGTAGCAATAATTTCAAAAGTGCCGATAAAAATGTATCTCAAAAATATGAAAGCTATATTGCCCGTTTTAATCTTTACCGCAATAATCAATCTGTTTTATAGCTCGGGCGGTAAGGTGCTTGTTGATTTTTGGATTATAGAGATTACTTTAGGCGGAGTTTATAGAGCAATTTTTATGGCACTAAGAATTTTGCTTTTAATATTCGTAAGCTCGGCACTAACTTATACTACCACTCCCAACGATTTGACCGATGCTATCGAAAGTCTCTTGTCACCGCTTAAATTTATAGGTCTTAAATCGGCTGTGCATACCTTAGCTATGATGATGACAATAGCACTCAGGTTTATTCCAACTCTTATTGAGGAAGCGGAAAAAATTATGAATGCACAAAAAGCCCGCGGAGCCGACCTTGAAAGCGGGGGACTTATAGATAGGGTAAAGGCATTAATTCCTATTTTAATTCCCTTGCTTATTTCATCGGTAAGGCGTGCTTACGAGCTGGCAGAGGCTATGGAATGCAGGTGTTATAACGGAGGCGAGGGTAAAACCCGAATGAAGCAAATGAAGCTAAAGCTTTGCGATTTATTATGCTCGCTTACAGTGCTTTTAATGTGTGGCGGAGTGATAGCACTTAATATTATATTTTAAATTTTTAAAAAGGGGGCGTATGCCGTTTTGAAAAGAATGCTTTTAAATATAGAATATGACGGCACCGCCTATCACGGCTGGCAAATTCAACCGAACTCGGTTACTGTTCAGCAAATGGTTGAGGAGGCTCTCTGTAAGCTTTTAGGCGAAAAAACCTCTGCTGTCAGCTGCAGCCGAACAGATGCCGGTGTTCACGCCCGCGATTTTTATTTTCACATTGACTGCGATGAAAACATTCCTGACACCGCTTTTTTAAGGGGCTTAAATTCATTTTTGCCCGATGATATTGCCGTAAAAGGCGTAAAAGAGGTAAGCCCTGATTTTCACGCAAGATACAGTGCTAATGGCAAAACTTATACCTACCATATTTTTAATTCTAATAAAAAGGATGCATTTTTGTCCCGCTATTCTTGGCGGATAGAAAGACCGCTTAACCTTAAAAAAATGAATGAATTTTGTAAGGAAATTATAGGCACTCACGATTTTTTGGCTTTTTCCTCATCGGGCAGAACGGTTGAGGATACCGTAAGAACAGTTAGTGAGTGTTATGTTGAAAAAAAAGGTGATGAGGTAATACTTACAGTTTCAGCAAACGGATTTCTTTATAATATGGTGCGTATCATTGTGGGAACCGCGGTCGAGGTTTCTGACGGAAAAATTGATGCTAGTGATATAAAAGATATTTTGTTAAGCGGAAAACGTGAAGCCTTGGGGCTTACCGCACCGCCTAACGGATTATTTTTAGAAAAGGTTTATTATTAGGTGATATAAATGCCAAATTATAAAAAGAAAAAGCATAATAGGTTTTTGGGTAATTATAAAAAGCCGATTTCAAAGAAAAGTAAAAAGAATAATTCGGCTGACGATGTAGCTCAAAACGAGGATTACTATGAAAAAAGCAGTAATCTTAAGGTTGTAGAGGGAAAAAGAAGAGAACGCCTCAGGAAATTTAAAATTGCAAGCTTTTTTATAATTATTGTCGTGGCTACTTTAATAATTTTAGAAACGGCTTTGCCTGCCGGAATAATAAAAAGTGCCGATATGGCAATAAAGCTTATGGGAAAAGGCGATTATCCTATAAAGCTTGCAAGCACAGAAACCAAAAATGTTGTCACAAAGGGTAAATATTATCATATTCTTGGTAATACCCATATTGACGTATTTTCGCTTTCGGGCAAGCAGTTGTTACATTACGAGCACGGACTTGAAAATCCTGTCTTAAAGACGAGTGCGGCATATTCCTTGGTTTATGACCAGGGCGGCACCGAGGTGTTGGTTTTTGATATTTCTGATAAGGTTTATTCCTTTGTCACAAAAAATCCAATACTTACAGCCGCTATTTCTGACAGGGGTAATTTTGCCGTAAGCACTACCTCTAAAAAATATGCGGCTCAGGTTACTGTTTATAAGCTTGACGGAACCGAGATTTATGAGTGGTACTCGGCAGAGGATATGGTAAATAATGTAGCCCTTTCCTCTAACGGTAAAAAGCTGGCAGTATCGGTTCTTAATTCGGGTGACGGTGCTAACATTTCGTCAAAAATCAGCGTTTTAAACTTTTCGTCGGCTACACCGCTTTATACCGAAAGCTTTAAGAATACTTTGGTTTACCGTATAGAGTCTGCATTTTCTTCATACTTTACGGTTGTAACCTCAAATACGGTTAAAACCTATAAATGGAGTAATTTTAAATCGAATAGCTACAATAACGATTACGGTATTTCATTTTTCAAATCCTATAAAAATGGCTATATAGCCGTTTTTGCACGCGAAAATGATAAAACTGATAATCGTGTTGTCTTGCTCAATAAAAAGGGCGAAAAAACTGCCGATTTCACATATAGGGATACTATCAGTGATATTTCGGCACAGGGTAAACATATCTATTGTATGAGCGAAACCGTAATTTCTGTGTTGGATGAAAGCGGAAAGACACTAAATACTGTTGATTGTGGCTTCGGCGGCAGAGAAATTTGTGTTTTAAATTCCGATTTTGTTGCAGTAATAAGCGATAACAAAATCGAAAAAATCAAGCTTTCCAAGGAGTAAAAATGCATTATATTATTGATTTTTTAATCATTGCGATTGTTATATGCTATATTTTTATTTCAAAAAAACGTGGATTTGTTACCATTCTTATTGAAACAGTAGGCTTTTTGTTAGCATTTTTTATATCGTTCACAATCAGTACACCAATTGCAGGGGTAATTTATGATAAAATGTTTGAGCCTGCAATGGTAAGCAATGTGGTAGAAAATGCCCAAAACGTTGGCAAAACCGCACTTGATGCTATGCCCGAAGTTGTTTCTAAGAATGCTGAACGTTTTGGTATTAACGAAAGCAGTTTTGAAAGCATTTTTGAAGAAAACCTTGAAAAGGGAACAGAAAACGCCGTAAAGACAGCTTCGAATAAATTAATAAGACCTGCCTTTTGCGAATTAGTAGGCGGAATTATTGCATTGGTGCTTTTGATTTTACTGATGATTTTGGTTAAATTATTAGCAAAAACAATTAATAAAATTTTTTCATTGCCGATAGTGGGCTCGCTTAATAGCTTTTTAGGGGCTTTAATCGGTATTCCAAAGGGAATTATTATGGCATTTCTTTTTTGTCTGCTTGTTTCCTTTATTTTAAATTTTGTTCCAAACGGATTTTTGATTTTTAAACCTAAAATTCTCGAAAATACCGTTATATATAATTTTTTCATCGGCTTGATTTAAGCCAAATTTAAGGAGTTCTAAAAATGATGAAGCTTTGTTCAAAGTGTAAAAAAAGACCGGCTGTAGTTTTTATGTCGGATATGTCCAAGCCTGATTCCGAGCCGCAGGGACTTTGCCTTGTCTGTGCTAAGGAAATGGGCATAAAGCCGGTTGACGATATGCTTAAGCGTATGAATATATCTGACGAGGATATCGAGCAAATGAGTGAGCAGTTTATGGATTTAATGTCGCTTGACGATATGGATGATGCGGCGTTAAATGATGAAACCTTTGATTTGGGAACTGCTCCTGCAATGCCGTTTTTTAATAAAATTTTCGGCAATATGTCAGGAAATGATGAAAAGACAGAAACCGAAAAGGGGGAAACTAAGGCTAAAAAGGATGCACCTAAGAAAAAACGTCACCGCTTTACCGAGCAATACTGTACTAATCTTACCGCAAAGGCAAAAGAGGGTAAGATTGATGTTATTATCGGCAGAGATAAAGAGCTTTACCGCACAATACAGATTTTGTCTCGCAGAAGCAAGAATAATCCTTGCTTAATTGGTGAGCCGGGTGTAGGTAAAACCGCTATTGCAGAGGGACTTGCTTTGCAGATTGCTAATAAAACTGCTCCTGCAAGGCTTCTTGATAAAGAAATTTATCTGCTTGACCTTACGGGGCTTGTTGCAGGCACTCAGTTCAGAGGTCAGTTTGAAAGCCGAGTAAAAGGGCTTTTAGAGGAAGTAAAGGAAGCCGGCAATATAATTTTATTTATTGACGAAATTCATAATCTTGTCGGTGCGGGGGACTCTGCTGAAGGCTCAATGAATGCCGCCAACATTTTAAAGCCTGCACTCTCTCGTGGGGAAATTCAGGTAATAGGTGCTACCACCTTTAAGGAATATAGAAAATATATTGAAAAGGATGCAGCGCTTGAACGTCGTTTCCAGCCTGTTACTATAGAGGAGCCGTCCCTTTTAGAGGCAGAGGAAATCCTAATGGGTGTAAAAGGTTATTACGAGGGCTTCCACGGTGTTACTATTCCTGATAGTATTATTAAAAAGGCGGTTATTTTGTCGGAGCGTTATGTGACTGACCGCTATCTCCCTGACAAGGCAATAGATTTGCTTGATGAAGCGTGTGCAAGCTCCAGTCTTGAAAATAAGGCAATAGATGAGCTTTATTTAGCTAACAAAAAAATAGCCGAGTGCTCTGTAAAGCTTGAGGAATTAGAGGCAGAGGTTGAAAATCCCGACTATGAAAAGCAGGCACTTGTAAAAGCAGAGCTTCAAAAATATAAGAGCGAGGCAGAATCCCTTTATGAGCCTGCCGCAGATAATACCGTTACCGATATGGATTTAGCACGTGTTATTGAGCTTTGGACGGGAATTCCTGCTACTAAGGTTCAGGAAAGCGACCTTAAAAAGCTGTCAAGCCTTGAAGACGAGCTTAATAAGAAAATAATCGGTCAAGAGGAAGCTACCCGTTTGGTAGCCGCCGCAGTTAAGCGTTCAAGGGTAAAAACCGGCAAGCTTCACAGACCTGCATCATTTATATTTGTAGGACCTACGGGTGTCGGTAAAACTCAGCTTGCAAAGGTTATTTCAGAACAGCTTTTCAGCACTCCTGAAACCCTTATAAGACTTGATATGTCGGAATTTATGGAAAAGCACTCGGTATCACGTATTATTGGTGCGCCTCCAGGATATGTCGGCTTTGACGAGGCAGGCCAGCTTACCGAAAAGG
>JAZNBP010000110.1:0-10717 GCA_045587085.1 Acutalibacteraceae bacterium
GCACACCTTCACTTCTTCACTCTTACTTATTACTTCAAAAAATCCAAGCCCGTTAGGACTTGGATTTTTTACTAGTCTTCTTTTATCAAAACCACATAATTAGTATATTCACCGTTCTTTAGCTCTACCATTAAAACATTAGGGTCTTCCTTTGTCATATAAAGTCCGCCCACAAAATCTCTTAAAAATGTTTTGTAGGTACCTTCAAAATCGTATGCTTCTCCTAAATACTTATCCGGTGTATACACTTTGGTGCTTGTACTACATTGCACATAATTTGCACCGTCATATTTAACCATACCTATAACATCAGCACCATCAACTGATTGATTATTTTTTTCTGGTTCTACACAATCTTGCACTCCCGTAGTATTTGAATCTTTCGAATCAATTGTTGCTCTACCTTTAAAATAATTGCCTTGCCATAATCCAAGTCCCATTAACGCCACTAGGCAAATACTACAAATTGGAACTATTACTTTTTTCATAACTTTTCTCCTATTCTTTTGTTGAGTATTATGTTCTCCTATCCGACGAAGAACGTCATCTGCCATTTCAGTATAGTTCTTCATAAATGAAGCCCTCCTTTTCAAGTTGTGATTTAAGTGTCTTACGTGCACGATACACAAGGGTTTCTATGCTATGTACACTTTTTTTCATCACCGTTGCTACCTGTTTATTACTGAAATTTTCAAAATATATAAGCCATAATACCTGCCTATATTCTGATTTCAGCTTTCCGAGAGTTCGGTGAAGTGTAATTTTTCTTTCTTCCTTAATATAAGCAAGCTCAAGATCTTGTTCCTCACTAACAAGCTCAGGACAATCATCTATAGAGATGCTAGTTCTTTTAGAATTTCGTCTCAAATAATCAATTGCTACATTCCGTCCAATTGTGTAAAGCCATGTTTTAAATGAACTTTTTCCTTTATCGTAAGGCTTTTTAATACCCAAAAGCACAAAGACATCTTCGGCAAGCTCTTCGGCAGTATGTATATTATCGACAAAACTGTTAAGATAAAGAATTAGACCGTCTTTATAATCCCTTATGATTTCTACTAATCCACTTTCATCACCATCATCGCGGAAACGGCGGTAGCTACTTGCACCGTTATCCATGTGCATCTCCTTTCCGAAAGAGAATATTTTTTGCCCTTTCACTTATTACACGAAAGCTAAGCTCAAAACCTCACAGTGTTTTTTATATTGTATAAGTATTAAATCGTTTTTTGCAATACCTACTCCCAATAAAAAAAGTCGCAGGATAATGCGACTTTTCTTTTGTTCTAATTCTCTTTGAATTTTTTGAAAAATTATTGTTCATTTGTTATTCCCTTTTGCAGTTTTTATAGAAGCAATCAATAAAATACGAATCGTTGAGCAGGTTTTGTTAATTTTTTTATATATTGCTTCATTAATATAGTTAGTTTTATAAAGCATTTCAAGCCATTTACCAGTTTCACTCGCTTCTTTTAAAGCAATTTCAAGTTTTGCAATAAAATCAGCTCGACTATGTCCATATTTACTTTCTGCAATATTGGCACAAACACTCGTTGCACTTCTGCCGATTTGATTAGAAATGATAGTTTCCTTTTTACTGCGTAATTCTTTCACTAAATTAAGAACATCTACCGATAATTGCATTGACAAATCAGAGAGTTTGTCTTCTTTCATTTCTATCACCTCGGGCTTATTATACCATTCTTTTGCACGAAGTGCAATATCCTTGGACAAGGTCCAAGTATTTACGGCTAAGCCGTAACATCGTTGATCTAAAGCATCACATCGTTTACACCGCAAGGTGTAACACTGTTTGCGTCTGGACGCAATTTCGTTTTGTGTCCGCTTATAATAAAACGATGTTGACCGCAAGCGGTCAAATGATGTTTTCGCTTCGCTCAAAACGATGTTGTGTCCTTGCGGACACAAACACAAAAAAATAAGGACTTGCCGTAGCAAGTCCTTATTTCTTTGGCCCGCTTGAAGGGATTTGAACCCCCGTTCTTCAGAATCGGAATCTGCTGCGTTATCCAGCTGCGCCACAAGCGGAAATTCTTTTATTTTTTTATAAACAAATTGTAGGGACAGACCTTAGGACTGTCCGTCAAAACACATCAATCAAACAGACAGCCGAGGACGTCTGTCCCTACTACTTGTCAATATAATAATTATTATTTTTCATATCCCTTAGGATTATTACTCTGCCAACGCCAAGTATCCTCGCACATTTCGTCGATACCATACTTTGCAGTCCAGCCGAGTATCTTTTCTGCCTTTTCGGCATTTGCATAAACCTCGTCAGGGTCACCGGGACGAGCGGGGTCAATCACATAAGGCACATCAACACCCGAAGCCTTTACAAAAGCGTCACGAAGCTCGAGCACGCTTGTGCCGTTACCTGTACCTAGGTTAAATGCTTCACAGCCGATATTGTTTAGTGCCCAATCAACTGCCTTTACGTGGCCGTTTGCAAGGTCTACAACGTGGATATAATCTCTTACACCCGTACCATCAACGGTATTATAATCGTTACCGAAAACGTGTAGCTTTTCAAGCTTACCTACTGCTACCTGACTGATATAAGGCATCAGGTTATTAGGAATTCCCTTGGGGTCCTCGCCGATAGTTCCCGATTTATGAGCACCGATAGGATTAAAGTAGCGAAGCAATGCTATAGACCATTCATTATCGGCAATATAGAGGTCACGAAGCATTTCCTCAATAAAATACTTTGTTCTGCCGTAAGGATTGATAGCACCTAAGGGCATACCCTCAACAAGAGGCATTTCGGTTGCTACGCCATAAACTGTAGCCGATGATGAAAATACAATTTTCTTAACCGAAAATTCATTCATAACCTCAAGCAAATAAAGAGTGCTTATAAGGTTGTTATCATAATACATAATAGGCTCTCTTACAGACTCGCCTACTGCCTTCAAGCCGGCAAAATGGATAACTGCTTCAATCTTATTTTCTGTAAAAATCTTTCTAAGAGCTTCCTTATCGCGAACATCATCCTTATAGAATTTTACAGCCTTACCCGTAATTTTTTCAACCCTTTTTAAGGATTCGTCACTACTGTTATCAAGATTATCGATAACAATAACATCATAACCTGCATTTTGCATTTCAATAAGCGTGTGGCTACCAATATAACCCGCACCGCCTGTTACTAAAATAGACATAAAAATCCCTCCTAAGTCTTCCTAATAATTGTATAATACAATCCATTTTTTGTCAAGAAAATAAAGGTATAATCATTGTAGTTTGTAGAAACGCTAAGTTATACCTTTTTTTACTACATTTTTACTATTTTTTACCTGTCGAGCCGAAACCGCCCTCGCCACGCTCTGTATCCGAAAGCTCTGACACCTCAGTATAATCAACCTTTAAAAAGGGAGTAATCACCATTTGAGCAATTCTTTCGCCGTCTGCAATAGTTTGAGGCGCAGAGGAATGATTAAAAAGACAAACCATAATTTCGCCTCTGTAATCGCTGTCTATAACGCCAACCTTGTTAGCAGGAGCAAGACCACGCTTTGTAGCAATACCGCTTCTGGCATAAATAAGTCCTGCGTATCCTTCGGGAATTTCCAAAGAAAGACCCGTATGAATAAGCTTTGATTCGCCTGCGTTTATGGTCACTTCCCCACCCTCACACGCGTAAAGGTCGGCACCTGCCGAAAATTCTGTACCATAGGTTGGAGCAATTGCATTTTCATTTAGCTTTTTAAAATTAACCTTAATCATTTTTATCACCTATTCGTAAATATTTCCTGAGCCCATTTTTCTACGCCAAACACCGTCAAGCCAACAGGTTTCACCTTTTTGCAAGGATTTTTTTACGTCAATAATCCGCTGATTTGAGGAGCCTCTGAATAACAAATCCGGACTCTTTAACTCCTCTACAAATTTACCGTCTACTAAAACATCGATATTACTAAGCATTTTCTTAACAGTTTCAATATCGCCCACTGTACCTTTTAGAAGTTGCTCATCATAAAGAAATCCCGTATAGCACCATACCGTTTTATTAGGCAAAGTCTGTTTTAGCTTTTCTAAAAATTCTGCTAACGGCTTTTGGTTTTCAGGCTCAAACGGTTCACCGCCCAAAAGCGAAAAGCCTTCAATATAATCGGGTTTTAGTGCGGAAATAATTTCCTCCTCTACCTCGCTTGTAAAGGCAGTACCGTATGAAAAATCCCAAGCCTCACTATTAAAGCAGTTTTTGCATCTGTGTCTGCAACCGCTTACAAATAGCGAAACCCTGACACCCGGTCCGTTAGCAATATCAAATTTTTTAATTACTGCGTAATTCAAAAAATCATCCTTTATAATAAGGGGAACTTGATAGTTCCCCTTAAGTAAACTTAAATTATAAGTGCAAAACTCTTTCCTTAATTTCCTGTGTTCTGCCCTGATTCCAATACTGAGTACCAATATATCCGCAGGTGCGTCTTGCAACGTTCATTTTATCCTGATCGGTATTTCCGCAGTTAGGACACTTCCAAACAAGCTTACCGTCGCCATCCTCTTCTATTGCGATTTCACCGTCGAAGCCACAGTTATGACAATAGTCGCTCTTTGTGTTAAGCTCTGCGTACATAATATTATCATAGATAAACTGCATTACAGAAAGTACAGCTTCAATATTATTTTGCATATTCGGTACTTCTACATAAGAAATAGCACCACCGGGAGACAATGCCTGGAACTTAGCCTCAAGAGCTAATTTTTCGAAAGCATCGATTTCCTCGCCTACGTGAACGTGATAGCTGTTAGTGATGTAATTCTTATCGGTAACACCCTTAACAATACCGAAACGCTTTTGTAAGCATTTTGCAAACTTATAGGTTGTGCTTTCAAGCGGAGTACCATAGAGTGAATAGTCTATACACTCATCTGCCTTCCATTTAGCAGTATATTCGTTAAGCTTTCTCATTATCTCAAGACCGAATTCCTCGCCCTCGGGTTCGGTAAGCTTCTTACCAATCATACTGTAAACGCACTCCCAAAGACCGGCATAGCCGAGCGAAATTGTAGAATATCCGCCGTGCAAATACTTATCAATGGTTTCACCCTTATTAAGTCTCAGCAATGCACCGTGCTGCCAAAGAATGGGGGCTGCATCGGATACAGTGCCTGTAAGTCTTTCGTGACGTGCCTGCAAAGCTCTATGGCACAAATCCATACGCTTGTCAAAGATTTCCCAGAATTTATCCATATCGCCGCTAGCCGATAGACCGATATCAACAAGGTTTACCGTTACAACACCCTGATTGAAACGACCGTAATACTTAGGCTTGCCGTTTTCATCAACATAAGGAGTAAGGAAGCTTCTGCAACCCATACAGGTGTAGCAGTTGCCGTTACCGTTTTTATCTATCTTGTTCTGAAGCATTATTTTTTCGGAGATGTAGTCAGGCACCATTCTCTTTGCGGTACACTTAGCCGAAAGCTCAGTTAAATACCAATAAGGTGTGCCCTCTCTGATATTATCCTCTTCCAAAACATAGATGAGCTTCGGGAAAGCAGGAGTAATCCAAACGCCCTTTTCGTTTTTAACACCGCGGTAGCGTTGACGCAATACCTCTTCAATTATCATAGCAAGGTCGTGCTTTTCTTGGCTGTTGCGAGCCTCGTTAAGATACATAAATACCGTAACAAATGGAGCCTGACCGTTTGTGGTCATAAGTGTTACAACCTGATACTGAATAGTTTGAACACCGTTTCTGATTTCATCCTTTAAGCGTTTTTCGGTAACCTCTCTGATTTTTTCATCGCTAACCTCGGGATTAACATCACGAAGCTCCTCCGAAACCTGCTTATAAAGCTTTTTACGGCTTATATCAACAAAGGGAGCCAAGTGTGTAAGGCTTATACTCTGACCGCCGTACTGACAGGAAGCAACCTGAGCAATAATCTGAGTAGCAATATTACAAGCAGTAGAGAATGAATGGGGTTTTTCAATATAAGTACCGCTTATTACAGTGCCATTTTGAAGCATATCCTCAAGATTCACAAGGTCGCAGTTATGCATATGCTGTGCAAAATAGTCAGCATCGTGGAAATGGATAAGTCCGTTTTCGTGAGCCTCAACAATATCGGGCGACAAAAGGATACGCTTTGTGATATCCTTGCTAACCTCACCTGCCATATAGTCACGCTGAACACTGTTTACGGTAGGATTTTTGTTAGAATTTTCCTGCTTAACTTCCTCATTGTTGCACTCGATAAGGCTTAAAATCTGCTCATCTGTAGTGTTGGACTTACGAATAAGTGCACGGTTATAACGATAGGTTATGTAACGGCGTGCAACATCAAAGGCACGCTGATTCATAATCTGGTCCTCTACCATATCCTGTATTTCTTCAACGCTTAAAGAACGGTTGATATTAGCAGCCGCACTTTCAACATCCTCAGCGATACGCTTTATCTGCACAGCAGACATACGCTGACTGGGAACAACGCTTTCGTTTGCCTTGGTAACCGCTATTTCGATTTTCTTAGGGTCAAACTCAACCTCTGCCCCACTTCTTTTAATGATTTTCATTATTTTATCCCCCAAATATATGAATATTCGATAAATTAACCCACAATATCTTGTGGGGAGCATTTCTATTATATCACATCTAAAATAAAAATCAAGGACATTTCTAAAAAACTTTATAATTTACAAAAATTTGTTATTTTCGACAGTTTTTTATATGTTTTTTTATGCCTTTAATCCAAAATTAAAGATTTACAATACCATATATATGCATAAAAAAGAAAAACCACAACACAATATGTTGTGGTTTTGAGCTTTTGACTTATTTGTAGTTTTACACCAAATAAAAGCTTTCTTCAAGTTTTTCAAGCTCTGCTTCCGAAGTAGCGGTTATTGTAACGGTGGCAAGGTTATATCCGTTATTCACTTTCGATAAGCTCGTACAGTCCTTTAATTACATTTTCAAGGCTTCCGATTTCATCGATAAGCCCGGTTTTTACCGCCATTTCTCCCGAAAGCACAGTACCAACATCGGTCACCAATTCCTTTGTATTCATCATAAGCTCGGTGAATTTTTCGCTTGTTATATTGGAATTTTTCACTACAAAATCGGTAATGCGTGCCTGCATACGGGCAAAATGGTTCATCATTTGAGGAACACCGAGCATTAATCCGTTGCTTCTTACGGGATGAATTGTCATTGTAGCAGAGGGGGCTATATAAGAACGCTTTGCCGCAACGCTAAGCGGAACGCCGATTGAATGTCCTCCGCCTAAAACAAAGGATACTGTCGGCTTTTTCATACCTGAAATAAGCTCCGCAATCGCAAGACCTGCCTCAACATCTCCGCCTACGGTATTAACTATAATCAATACACCCTCTATTTCATCGCTTTCCTCAACCGCCACAAGCTGAGGTATTATATGCTCATATTTCGTGGTTTTCGTTTGCTCGGATAATACACTGTGTCCCTCAATTTCACCTATTATTGTAAGGCAAAAGATTTTATGCTTTGTTCCGATAGATGATACTGTGCCAAACTCCTTTACCTCGTCGGCAATTTCTTTTTCCTTTTTTGTGTTTTCTGCTTCTTTCATTTCTTTCCCCTTCGGTCTTACTGTTTTACATTTAGTTTAGACAGGGAATAGAAAAAAATTCATTTTTATATCTTAAAGCTACTGCAAGCTGTCAAAATAGCTGTTATGCTGTAAAACGTCCCTTTCGAGAGCTTTTATTCTGCCTGTGATATTGGTAATTTTCTCCTCTAACACAGGAATTCTTGCAGTTTGTTTATTATGTAAATCAACCTTTTTTTCGAGCTGCTCTAAGCGGTACTCCGTAAGCTTACCCGAAGCGATAATGCCTCCGGCAGTACCTATAAGCGTGCCAAAAAAGGATATTATTGCAACTACTACTGTGTTTTCCATTATAATTTTTCTATAACCGTTTTAAGATTATTCCTCTCTTTTGTATTTGCGTCGTCAGGAGAAAAGACCGAGCTGTATGAAAATAAAACGCAACCCGAAATTCTACTGTTTTTAATACAAATTTCTGCCTGACGGGAGATTATATCATTGCTTTTTGACCATTCCTCATTATCGGGCGAGGAGGATGTAGCTATTTTATATGACGCAAGTCCTACAGAAAGCTTTACGTTATCATTAAGCTCTGCTAAGCTTTGCCATTCGTCCACAAGGCTTTCAAATCGAAAATTTTTGTCGGGATAATCAAATCCAAAATATAACTGCGGTATTATTTCGTCAACAAAACCGCTTTCTATCCAATACCTTACATCAGCATAATACTGCGAATAATTTTTATCTATATCCGCTGCAGGGCTTACGCTAAATATAATATCTCTGTCCTGTGATTTTATGGCAGACGATACACCGCTTATCAGCGAATTAATATTTGTCCTTCGCCAATTTTCAAGACTTAAAGGGTTTTCGGTAGCCGATGTATAAAAAGAATAACTACTGCTGTCAAAGCCCGTATCAACTGTGGGATAAAAATAATCATCAAAGCTTACACCGTCTACATCGTAATTTTTGACAACCTCCCTGATACCGTTTATTATAAGGCTTCTTACCTCATAGCTTGCGGGGTTTAAGTAAATTCCGTTCCAAAAACAAACATTTATATCGTTTTCCACATTTTCATCCTTAAGCCATTTGTAAGCAGGCGACTCGGTATCAAGGACATTTACATCCTCTGAATTACTGCTAACTCTAAACGGATTAATCCAAGCGTGTACCTTTATATCATTTTCGTGAAGCTTATCAATAAAATACTCAAAAACGTCAAAATCGTAAAGCTTGGCACTTTCCCTTAATGGATAATATTCCGACTTAAAAAGCGAGTCTGCGTGAGAGCGTATATGTAAATAAACGTTTTTAATTTTAAGGGAATTGAGGTTATTTATAAGCTCGCTTAGTTCTTGCTCAATTCCCTTTTCGCTTTTAAGGATACTGTCCATTTCAGAATATGAAATCCAAATGCCAAAGTCTGTATTTTTATGTGTTGTGGGCTTTTTTTCACTAGACTTTCCCACACAGCCCGAAAGCAACAGCGAAAATCCTAAAACTAAGACGAATACCCTTTTCATAATAATTCTCCTAACTTGAAAGCTCGGTGAAATAAAGCTCCGCCTTGCTAAACACTATTGAGCCTTTGGATGTTATCAAAATATCAACCGCCTCCAAGCCCTTTAAATCGCAAAGAAGCTTGACAAAATCCTGATTGTTAGAGGAAAAATCACCACGGCGGATAACGAATTCCTCCTTGTTGTCACCCTCACCTATAAGAACGGTTGTGTAATCCTTAGCCGAAAGGCTGATGTTGGCAGTGTGCAGATACTTTTTATTTCGCTCCTTTGAAAGATAGTGACTTTTAAGCCTGAGAATCGTCGGTATTTCAGCAGTTTCAAGGCTTTCGGTATCCTTTAAATAGATGTCTTTGTCACCTTTAAGCAATGCAGTATAACAAAAACTGCCTTTTGTGTTTTTTATAAGGAAGATTACATCTAATTCATTTTTAAAGCAACCGATTATCTCCTTTTGGTCAGGAGTATTCCACAAATAGCAATTAACCCCGTCTGCAAGCTCAAAAAGTAAAATTTCGTTTCCTACAAAAAGATAATATCGGTCAAATGTAGCAAAGCCTTTAGCTTTTTTAAGCTCGTTTTCAGGCAAATAATTAATATATTCCGCAAATTTTTCAGAAACCTTTTTTACACCGCTTGAAGCAAGCATGTAAATCCCGTAATCCTCGCCCATAAAAACAGGCTTTTCCAAAACTCTGCTTAAAGTGTCAGGATAACAGCAACCGCAATCGTTACTTACTTTTTCTGATTTAAAGCTTATTGCCGACCTAAAGATTTTGCCGTTATCTGAAAGCTCTGACAACTGATTTATAGCCTTGCCGCCGCTAAGATTTACCTTAAAAATTTCATTTTTCTTGAATGCATAAAGGGTGTTTTCGCAAGAAATAAGTCCTGTAATTTCTCTGTTTGCCGCCCCTATTTCGTTATCATTTGATTTCGGGAAATAAAGCGGATTTTCAAAATCACAGTAATAAAGGCGATTTTTCTTTCTGCCACCGCCGAAAACAAGCTTGTTATCTACCCTACTATAAAAACGGCAGGAAATAATATCCTCTATTACTTCCTCATCCTTTAAGCAAAATTGCACCTTCATATTATTTTCGCCGCATTTTTTGTAGGCTTCTATCGGATACGGCTGATCGTCCTTTGTAAAGGAAAAGGTTCCGCTTACCCTGTTAAGCGTAAGGGTTATACTTTCCTCTGAAAGCTCTATGGTTTTGGTGTTACTGCCCTGCGGTATCTCAAAATTTATATATTTTTCGGGTGTTATATAAATTTTGCACCTGAAAACTGCATTTTCTATATTCGTAAAAGGAAGCTTAAAGGTGTGTGAAAAACCGTCGGTAGTGAAATACGCCTCTGACAATTCATAAAGCAGGTTCATTGGCTCTGCTACTCTGGGATTAAGTCTTGAGACATTTCCGTTTGAAAGTGCCTTTTCATAGTCGGTGCCCTTACCGTCAATATAAACGGTTGGAATATAAAACTGTGTGCAATGCTTCCAAGCACTAAGCTCTGAATCAAGCTCAAAAATCAAGTAACTTCTGTCGTCGCTGTAGTTATCCTTGGTTACTACAAAGGCGTAAAGTCCGGCTCCCGTATTTGGTGTCGCACTAAAAATAAGA
>JAZNBP010000111.1:0-7601 GCA_045587085.1 Acutalibacteraceae bacterium
TGTTACAAGTATTATAAGAAGTGTCACTATTTCAATATTCGGTAGAGCCGACATAATCACCTGCGAAATATACATCAAAACACCGAAAAGGGTAAGGGTTATAAGTGTATAAAGCTTAGGCTGGCGTTCTGACAATTTCAAAGCTGTCACCGTCTTTAAGTATAATTTCGTTAGCGCCTACAGTGGCATCCTCACCGTTTACCTTAATGCACCACCAATAGCCGTCGAGTGTATAGTCAGCCCTTATTCCGTTTACAGTGGTGTAAAAGCCGGCGTCGTATTCACTTTTTGTTATAAGCTCTTTTTCAAGCAGAGCATCAGCCAGAGTTTTGGCTTCTGTAGAAAATTCGAAAACCTCGCGAGTGTCATCCTCTAAAGTCACTGAAACAGTAATTTCAAGCTTTTCGTCCTGCTCTTTTTGATTGCTTTTGTCCGATTGCGAGCTTGACGGCTTGTCATTGTCGGTCGGTTGCTTGTCCTTAAAATAAAGGATACCGAACAGACAGATAAGTCCTGCTAAAACAAGACTTAAAATAATGATTAAACTTTTTTTCATAATAAAAAACTCCTTTTGTATTGTGAAAAAGCTTATCAATACAAAAGGATTTATATATACAAATAAATTGGGTGCAATACTCACTCAATAAAGCCATACATACCGCCAATTACTCGTGGCACTTTTGTATTAATAACCTACGGCGAGTATTCCGACTTATTATGCCTTGAATTCGGGTTTTCAAGAGGATTACGCCTTCCCACTAAAAAGCAGTGACATAATGTAATCTTTAACATAAATTACGGCGACGAGTTCGCAGGGGAATTGCACCCCTATTCCAATTTAAATCTTTAAAAAAGATACCGCAAGCTTTGCTTTAGCGGTATCATTTTATCATATATGAAATTATCTGTCAAGTTCTGACGAAAGAGTTTCCCATTCTTCCATTGCGTTTAAAAGCTCAGTGTCGGCAGTATTTAATTCGTCCTGAAGGGCGGAAAGCTTTACATAGTCGGCAAGGTTTTCCTCACTTTGAAGCTCTAGATTAAGCTCATTTATTTTATTTTCAAGCAAGGCAATTTTTTCCTCGCATTTTTTCAGTGCCTTTTCACGCTTAGCCTTTTCCTTTAGAGGAGTAGTAAAGCTTTTTTTAGGTTTTGGTACATTTTCTGTCGGCTTTTCTATAGAGGGAAAAACCTTTCGCTTTTTAAGATATTCCTCATACCCGAAGCGGTGAAGCACAGTCTCTCTTGACGAAAATTCAAAAACAGAGGTTGCAACCTGTTTTATAAAATATCGGTCGTGAGAAACGAAAATAAGAGTTCCGCTATAGCTTTCGAGCATTTCCTCAAGTGCTTCCTTGCCAAGTATATCCATATGGTTCGTTGGCTCGTCAAGGATTAAGAAGTTGGGCCTGTGCTTGAATATTTTGCAAAGGGCTAAGCGTACACGCTCTCCCCCAGAGAGAACATTTACGGTTTTGAAAACCTCCTCACCGGTAAATAGGAAAGCTGCTAAGGCGCTTCTTGCCTCAAACTCGGTAAGGCGGGGGAATTCCTTTAAAAAATCGTCTAAGACGGTATCATCGCTTTGGTAGTGAGCCATTTGCTGGTCAAAATAGCCGACAGTAGCCCTGTTACTAAACCGAAATTCGCCCGAAAGCGGTGAAAGTTCACCCACAAGGGTTTTTAAAAATGTGGATTTACCAAGCCCGTTTGAGCCTAAAATTCCTATTTTGTCGCCCTGCTTTACTTCAAGATTTACTGTCGATAGGGCTTTTGTATAGCCGATAGAAAGATTTTTTACAGACAGCATATCCTTAACGCCGATATCGTCAGGCTCAAAATATGCTCTAAAGGTTTTTGTGTCAGCAGTTTCGGGAGCTTCAATTTGGATGCGTTCAATCTGCTTTAGTTTTGATTGTGCCATAGAAGCCTTTGTTGCCTTATATCTAAAGCGTTCTACCAAATTTTCAAGCTTTTCTATTTCCTTTTTCCCTGAGATATAGTCCTTTTTCTGTTGCTCGCGAAGCAGCTTTTTAGCCTCTGTAAAGGCGGAGTAATTACCAATATATTTATGCGTTTTACCGTGCTCAATTTCGTAAACACAAGTAGCCACGTTATCTAAAAACATACGGTCGTGGGATACCACCACAAAGGCCTTTTTATATTCTTTTAAGTAGCTTTCAAGCCATTCGACCGCCTCTATATCAAGGTGGTTTGTCGGCTCGTCCAATAAAAGAATGTCAGGCTTTGATAAAAGTAGCTTTAAAAAAGCAATTTTTGTTCGCTGTCCGCCCGAAAAAGCGGATAACGGACGCTGTTTTTCCTCGTCCGTAAAGCCAAAATGCTTAATTGCAGATTCGTATTCTCTTTCAAAATAAAATCCGCCCAAATTTGTAAAGGTATCAAGCAGGTTTGTATATGCTTTTATATTATCCTCGCTAGCGTCAAGCTCCATTTTGCTTTGGGCTTCATCGAGTGCTTTTTTAGTGTTCAGAATATCGCTATATGCACTTCTAATTTCATTTAGCATTGAAACGCTGTCATCCTTAAAGGTAATCTGCGAAAGAACACCTATTGTGGCATTGCCCGAAAGGGTAAAAAATGCCGAATTGTCGGAATCAAGCTTTGAAATTTTATATTCGCCTGCAATCAGCTTTAAAAGGGTGGTTTTTCCGCAACCATTTCTGCCGACTACTGCTATACGTGAATTGTCATTTATTTCAAAATTCACGCTTTTGAGTATAGGCTCACCTGATAGCTCGACAATACCGTTTTGTATTTTAAGCTGCATTTTCCACCCCTCCTCTTGTGCGTTTTAGGTTTTAAGAAATTACTGCGTTATTATAAAGGATATCAAGTGCCTTTTCCTGAGCTACTGCAAATTCAAAATAATATTCGCCGAAAAAGTCGATAAAATCCTTTGCGGTAAGCTTTTCGTTTTCCTCTAAAAGTCCGTTCAGATAATCATTTGCATCCTTTTTGGTAATGGTTACGCCTTCCTTATCAAGTATATAGAAAACAATCATTTGTAGTTGCATAGTTGGTTTAATATCGTTTTCAATTATTGAATTTTCATATTCCTTAGCATCTTCATTATTTTCTTTTAAATATTCTGCAAGTGTCTTTTGGTAATTGGTGCTAATTTGAATTGATAGCATATTCATATAAGCTGCAGTTAAATATTTAAGCTCTTTTTTAGGATAGCTTTTTATTTCTGACGAATCTACAACCATATCTAAAAGATAGTTTTTTATTGCAGTTTCCTTTACGTGTGCCTCATACTCTGCAAGGGATTTGTAGTTTAAATCCTTGTAGTAATCGTCAGGGGTACGCTTTTCGTTACCGCCTACATAGTTTATTTTAACTGTGAAGACAACAGCCTGTCCTTTAAGGGAGGCTTCGTGATAATTTTCGGGGAAGGTGAGATTAAGGTCTACGGTAGAACCGATTTCCTTGCCGACAAGTCCTTCCTCAAAGCCGTCGATAAAGCTGCCTGAACCGATAACTAAATCTTGACCGCTTGCAGTACCGCCGTCAAACGGAACACCGTCCTTTTTGCCTTCATAGTCAATGTTTACGGTATCGCCCATATTTACAGTGCCTTTGGTTTTCTTTACATAAAGGTCATTGTTCTCTATATCGCTGTCTATCACGGCGTCATAGTAGTTTTTGTAATATTCGGAAGCGGTATCAATTTGTAAACCCTTATATTTGCCAAGCTTTACATATTTTGAAAGGTCGGTGCCAGTATATATAACGCCGTCCTTTTCTGCTTTTGTGTTGATTATATAGTCTCCATTTTCTTTTTTGCTTTTATTATTTTCACCGCAGGCAGTTACCAAAAAAGCCAGCAAAAAGCAAAGTGCAATGCTTATTATTCTTTTCATATATCGTCACCGTCGCCATCTATTAAAGTGCCCTTGGAAGCCGCCTTTAAATAGGCATTTATAAAGCCGTCCAAATCGCCATCCATAACAGCGTTTATATTGCCCGATTCGTGTCCTGTGCGATGGTCCTTTGCCAAGGTATAGGGCATAAATACATAGGAACGTATTTGCGAGCCCCACGCAATATCCTTTTGGACACCCTTTATATCCTCGATTTTTTCAAGATGCTCACGCTCTTTTATTTCCAAAAGCTTTGATTTCAACATTCTGAGAGCCTGTTCTTTATTCTGGAATTGGCTACGCTCATTCTGGCAGGCAACAACAATTCCTGTGGGAATGTGGGTAAGTCTTACCGCAGATGAGGTCTTGTTAATGTGCTGACCGCCCGCACCCGATGAACGGAAAACATCCATTTTGATGTCATCCTCTTTAATTTCGATATCGGCGTCATTTTCGATTTCAGGCATAACCTCTAAGGATGCAAAGGAGGTATGTCTCCTGCCCGAAGCGTCAAAAGGGGATACGCGGACAAGTCGGTGAATACCCGATTCGCTTTTTAAGTAGCCGTAGGCGTTTTCACCCTCAATATGAAGTGTGGCACTTTTAAGGCCCGCCTCGTCACCGTCTAAAAAGTCAAGCAGGCTTACCTTAAAGCCGTGACGCTCGGTCCAGCGGTTGTACATTCTTACAAGCATTGAAACCCAGTCCATAGCCTCGGTTCCGCCGGCACCTGCGTGGAAGGTTAGAATGGCATTATTCTTGTCATATTCGCCTGTAAGGAGTGTTTGAAGTCTAAGGGCTGCAAGGCTATTTTCAAGCTCTGCCAAGGAGGTCTCGATTTCCTCTATTAAAGAGAGGTCCTCCTCCTCGTTACCCATTTCGATAAGCACCTGCAAATCCTCATAGGTGGAGCAGATTTTATCATAAGCTTCAACTGTACCCTTAAGCTTGCCTGTTTTTTGAAGTATTTTCTGGGAAACTTCCATATTATCCCAAAAATCAGGTGCAGAAGCCTTTGCCTCAAGCTCCTCAATCTCCCTTACCAAGCGGTCATAACCTAGAGCATCCTTTAAATCGCGAACCTCGTTCTCATTTGACAGAAGTCTTAAATTAAGCTGTTCAAATTCAAGCATATTATTCTCCTTTAACTAAAGTGAATGCACACCAATTATCGCGGTAGCTTTCTTCGGTTACGGTAAAACCATTTTCGGCTACTGCCGAGAGTACATCGTCTTTTCTTATATCAATTATTCCCGAAATTATAAGGGAAGTGTTATCCTTCATAAATGCTTTTGCGTCGGGCAATAAACGGATTATAACATCTGCTACTATGTTTGCACATATAACATCATACTTACCGCTTACCTTATCGGCAAGGTCGCCTACTATGAATTCGGTTTTATCGGAAATTCCATTAATTTCGGCATTCTCTTTGGCAGTCTTAACCGACTGTGCGTCAATATCAACACCTACTGCGTTTTCGGCACCTAAAAGCACAGCAGAAAGAGCTAAAATTCCGCTGCCTGTACCAATATCAAGCATTTTTGTGTCAGGAGTTATTTTATCCTGTAGCATTTCAAGGCAAAGCGATGTAGTCGCGTGTGTGCCTGTACCGAATGCGGCACCCGGGTCAATGCTTAGTATGGTGCGGTTTTCCTTATTTTCGTATTTTTCCCAGCTTGGAACAACCACCAATTTTTTGCCGATTTCTATGGGATGAAAATATTTTTTCCAGTTTTCATTCCAATCGGTATCCTCAACTCCTACAGAACCTAATGAGAAAGGAATTTTTTCGGCAGCAAGACGCTCCTTTAAAAACTCTAACGCTTCGGCGGCGTTGTCACACTCTGAAATATAGATGTGTATAATGGAATTTTCGCGGTCGCTTTTAATTAGCTCCTCGTCGATTAAATCAATATGGGCAATTTCCCAAGCTTTTTCCTCCAAATCAGAGTAATCCTCAATATAAATTCCGTAAGGTACGGTCATATTTGCTATGGCTTCTGCCTGCTCGGTGTAGGCGGTGGGAACTTTAATCGTGATTTCGGTCCAATTCATATAAGAACTCCTTTAAATGATACAATTATATAACTTATACATTTTACCACAAATCACAGCATTTTTAAAGTAAAAGTTTTTGTTAAATATTTTTAGCCATTTATATATCACTTGAAAATAATTATAAGAGATGTTATACTTGATTTGAAAACGGTTTAATGAAAGAGAATCACTATGGCCCCCTTGCCTAAAGGGGGCTGTCGAACGCGGTGCGTTTGACTGGGGGATATTAGAGATTAGTAAGTAGTTAGCAAAACGGGGGGCATAGATCACGCAACGGAAACATAACACAAATTTAACCCAAAACGCAAAAATGTTACGCAAAAATATGACCAAAGAAGAGCGACATTTATGGTATGATTTTTTGAGGAATTACCCAATACGTTTTTTGCGACAAAAAGTTATAGATAATTTTATTGTAGATTTTTATTGTCACCAAGCAAGATTAATTATAGAGCTTGACGGTTCACAGCATTATGAGGAAAAAGGATTGCTTAAGGATAAAATCAGGACAGAAAAAATTGAGAGCAGAAGCTTGACAGTAATTCGTATACCGAATAATGAAGTTAATAAAAATTTTAATGGAGTTTGCGAATATATAGATTTGTTTGTTAAGAAATCTATTCGCGGTTAGGAATCCCTCAGTCAGCTTCGCTGACAGCTCCCTTTAGGCAAGGGAGCCCTTGGTCTACTACATTTCAGGGAGTTACCCTTTAGGCAAGGGAGCCTCTAAATGATGCAATTTGAAGCAAGCAAATAATTATCATATTTATCGGGAGGAGAAAAATTATGAAAAATCATTTTTACGCATTTATGTCAAGAATGAAAAATATATACCGTTGGGGGCTTATGCGAAATACAAAGAGTGAAAATTTAAGCGAGCATTCTTTAGAGGTAGCACAAATTGCCCACGCATTGGCAATTATCGGGAACAACCGTTTTGGAAAAAGCTATGACCCCAATTTTGCAGCGGTGGCGGCAATGTATCACGACACAAGCGAAATTATAACAGGCGATATGCCAACCCCAATTAAATATTATAACTCGGAGATAAAAACCGCCTACAAGCAGATTGAGGCGGCGGCAGAAAAAGAGCTTTTGTCGATGTTGCCTGAGGATTTCAAGGGCGAGTTTTCGAGTATTTACAACCCTGACGAGCAAACAAAAAAGCTAGTCAAGGCGGCAGATAAGATTTCTGCACTTATCAAATGTATGCAGGAAATTGATATGGGCAACCGCGAATTTGCAACTGCGGAAAAAACTGTTCGATTAGCGGTAGAGGAAATTGATATGCCCGAGGTAAAGGTGTTTTTAGAGGAATTTTTACCCTCGTTCTCACTATCCCTTGACGAGCAGAAATAATAGTAATAAACGGAGGTACATTTTAATGTATCTCCGTTACTTTTTTAGGAAATGTTTATGACTATTTTATTTTTTCTTATAGCATAATCTTTAAATCTACTTGCACCGCCTGTGATATGTGTTACATAGGTAACTACGATATCTGCTTTGTTAATCATTATTTTATTTCTTTCAATAATTCGTGTTTTGTAAGGTTTTGAGTTTAGCTCGTCAAAATAAATACGGTCTGTATAATCTTCGTCATCTCTTATTTGTGGGATATATGCTAGTACAACATAATAATTAATTTTATAT
>JAZNBP010000112.1:0-9071 GCA_045587085.1 Acutalibacteraceae bacterium
ATTAAATCTGTTGACAGAATTTTTGAATTGCTGATTACTGTTCTTAAAAAGCTGAAATAAAAAATAAAGTTGCTTTTATAATTGATATATGATAAAATATCAAAGAAAAATAACTTTTTAAGGAGATATTATGGAAAACAAAAACGAGTTTAAGCCGTATATCCCTGCTGAAAAAATCACTCCCGAATTGACAGTTACTTCAATTATAATGGGTATTCTTTTGGCAGTTATATTCGGTGCGGCTAACGCTTATTTGGGACTTCGAGTTGGTATGACCGTGTCGGCTTCTATTCCGGCAGCGGTTATTGCAATGGGCGTTATTCGTGTAATTATGCGTAAAAATTCAATTCTTGAAAGCAATATGGTGCAAACTATAGGCTCTGCGGGTGAATCCTTGGCAGCAGGTGCAATATTTACCTTGCCCGCACTTTTCCTTTGGGCAAAGGAAGGCGTAATGGACAAGCCTAATATGCTTGAAATCACACTTATTGCTTTGCTTGGCGGTATGCTTGGCGTATTCTTTATGATTCCGCTTAGAAATGCACTTATTGTGCGTGAGCACGGTACACTTCCTTATCCTGAGGGTAAGGCTTGTGCCGAGGTTATGTTAGCAGGCGAGGATGGTGGCAGCAAGGCTTCTACTGTATTTGCAGGTATGGGCTTTGCGGCAATCTTTAAGTTTATAATTGATGGTTTAAAGCTTGTCCCCGGCGAAGTTACTGTAAATGGCCCGCGTAAGCTTTATCCCGGTGCTATCGGTACACAGATTTATCCTGCGGTAATGAGTGTTGGTTATATTTGCGGACCTCGTATTTCATCCTATATGTTTGCAGGCGGTCTTGTGAGCTGGCTTGTAATGATACCGATTATGGTGCTTTTTGGCGGTAATACCGTTCTATTCCCTTCGCTGGATGCTACTATCGGTCAGATATTTGCTAAAGAAGGAGCTTACGGTATCTGGGGCTCTTATATTAAGTATATCGGTGCGGGCGCATTGGCAGCAGGCGGTATTATAAGCCTTGTGAAATCATTACCCCTTATTATACAAACCTTTAAGGGTGCGATTAAGGGACTTGGTGCTACGGGCGGTCAGAGCCGTACCGAGCAGGACATAAACACAAAAATTGTGCTTATAGCAATCCTTATTTTAACCTTACTTGTATGGCTTGTTCCTGCAATTCCCGTTCCGCTTATAGGTGCTGTAATTGTAGTAATATTCGGATTTTTCTTTGCTACAGTTTCTTCCCGTATGGTAGGTCTTGTAGGTAGCAGTAACAACCCCGTTTCAGGTATGTCTATTGCAACACTTTTAATTGCAACACTTATTCTTAAGCTTCTAGGTAATGCCGGCTATAAGGGAATGGAAACCGCAATCGCAATCGGTTCTATTATTTGTATAGTAACCGCTATTGCAGGCGATACCTCACAGGATTTAAAGACAGGTTATATTTTAGGTGCTACGCCCAAGAAACAACAAATTGGTGAGCTTATCGGTGTTGTGGCATCCGCTTTGGCTATAGGTGCTACACTTTATCTGCTTGATTCGGCTTGGGGCTTTGGTAGTAATGAATTGGCTGCACCTCAGGCAACCCTTATGAAAACAGTTATTGAGGGTATTATGGGTGGAAATCTGCCTTGGGGACTTATTCTTATAGGTGTTTTCCTCGCAATTGGTGTAGAAATATTAGGTATTCCCGTACTTCCGTTTGCAATCGGTGTTTATTTACCGGTTCAGCTTAACGCTTGTATTATGGTGGGCGGTATTGTTCGTCTGTTCTTTGACAAAATCAAGAAAGAGGACAAGAAAACCCGTGTTGTAAACGACGGTATACTTTTCTGCTCGGGTATGATTGCCGGTGAGGGACTTGTAGGTATATTGCTTGCTCTCTTTGCAGTATTCGGCATAAGCAATGCTATTGACCTTTCATCTAAGTTAGGTCTGCCTTCTTGGGCTTCAAATGTTGGCAGCCTTGTGCTTTTCGCAATAATCGTATTTACACTTCTTGCATTTACTGTATTTAAGAAAGCAAAGAAAAACGAAGAGTAATGAAAAAAGAAATTATAAGCAAAAATTATCTTGAAAAAATTCCCGTAACTGCGGTAGAGTTTGAAATTGACCAAAAAGAATTGGTTGTTTTGAAAATAGAAAATACGGGAATAGCCAACAAAATAGCTCAAAAGCTTTTCAAAAGACCAAGGCACAGCTTTATTCATCTTGATGAGTTTGGTAGTTTTGTCTGGAAAGAAATAAACGGCGAAAGCGATATAATAGCTATCGGTAAAGCTGTGAAAGAGCATTTTGGCGAAAAGGCAGAGCCTTTGTATGAACGTCTGGCTAAATATTTCAAGACACTAGAAAGCTATAAATTTATAACATTTAAATAAAAAACAAATGCTGTGCATAGCACAGCATTTGTTTTTTTATTATACAATTCTAAGTCCTTTTGGATAGTGGTTTTTGGCAGTACCGTTTACTACCTTTATACCGCCTAAGGTACAGCCTTCTACGGTAACAACCGCCCAACCGTTTGGAAGCTCTGCTTCAATTTCCTCACCGTGCAGATATTTTGCAAGTCTCGGGTCAGAAAGCGAAAGCTCTAGCTTTCTTTTAAATTTATGCCCAAAAGCCATAAAAAATTGGTGGTGAGGCAAAATAAAGTTTTTCTTTATGTCTCCAATGGTGACACCGTACATAAATGCTTTGCCGTCGGGAAGAGGAATAGCATTTTCAAAGTAAACGGGATTTTTGTTGTAAATCCTTATAGCGTCTAATGAAAATTCTGTCAGTGTATCCTTTAAAAAATCGGTTATCAATGGGTTGATTTTTTCTACTTTTGGCTCAGGGCTTACGTTTTCGGTTTTTGGCAGAGTGCTTTTTAGCACCGCCATAAACTGTCCCTCACCTCTATGTGTATGCGGATAAAACCGACGAGTAAAATGTATGTTTTGGTTTCTGCAACCCTCAAAGCAAACGCCGTCTACAGTAGCTTGCTTTACAGCCTCGTTTACTTCGCAAAGGGTGAATTCGGGATGCGTGTTTAAAAAGTCATCTACTACCATTTCGTTTTCCTCAAGCAAAAATGTACAGGTAGAGTATATAATAATTCCGCCACTTTTAAGTAGCTTCACAGCATTTTCTAAAATTTCTCTTTGACGTTTTGCACAAAGGGTAATGTTTTCCTCGCTCCACTCAAGTATGGCGTTAGGTTCTTTCCTGAACATTCCCTCGCCCGAGCAGGGAGCGTCAAGCATAATAAGGTCAAACATATTAGGAAAGGTTTCTGCCAGACGGGAGGTATCCATACAGGTTGTGATGCAGTTTTTAAGCCCCAACCTTTCAATATTTCCCGTAAGTATTTTACAGCGAGAGGGGATTATTTCGTTGGAAACTAGAACACCTTTTTCTCCTAGCTTATTCTTAAGCTGTGTCGATTTTCCGCCCGGGGCAGCACACATATCAAGAATTTTCCAGTCGGGACTTATTTCTACACATTCGGCAGGTGCCATAGCGGCAGGCTCTTGAATGTAGATAAGCCCTGCGTGGTGAAAGGGGTGATTTCCGACCTTTTGCTGTTCTAAATAAAATCCGTTTTCTACGTAAGGTATTTTTTCGCCACCAAAGGGATTGATTTTCTCAAAATCCTCGAGCGAAATTTTTTCAGTATTCACTCTAAAACCTTTTTGCGGGGGCTCGTTTATTGCCTTTTGGTAGAGTGGATATTCGTCTTTTAAAAGGCTTTTCATTCTTTTTTCAAATTTTTCGGGCAATTTAATCATCTGAAAGCTCCGTTTCGCTGTAAAGCATACACATACTAACCGCAGTTATTGCCGCTGTTTCGGTACGCAAAATTCTTTTTCCAAGCGAGATAATCTCTGCACCGCAGGCTTCAGCTTTTTCTATTTCCTTTTGACTAAAGCCACCCTCGGGACCAATAATTATTCCCACCTTGATACCTTTTTTTAGCTTTAAAAGTGCGTCTTTGGTAGCCTTCATACCCTCGGCACATTCATAAGGCACTAAAAGTAAATCCAATTTGTTTATATTTTCGAGGACAGTTTTATATTCTGTTACGGGGAAAACGGTAGGGATAATATTGCGTTTGCTCTGCTTTGCGGCAGATTCGGCAATGGATTGCCAACGAGAAAGCTTTGTGCTTTTTTTCTTTTGGTCAAGCTTTACTACGCAGTTTTCCATTTCTACGGGAATTATTCCGTTTACTCCTAGCTCAACCGCCTTTTGAATTATAAGCTCCAGCTTATCTGATTTTGGCAGCCCCTCAAAAAGGTAAAGCTTTATCGGAAGTGAGGTATCGTTATAATTCCTTTCGGTTATTTTGACGGTCAGATAGTCGCTTTCTATTTTTTCTATTTCACACAGGTGACTTTCACCGCTGTCGCTTACCAAAATTTTATCACCGACATTTTTTCTTAAAACATTTTTAATATGGTTAAAATCGCCACCCGGTATCATATAACCGTTTTGGGTTCGCATATCCTCTGTTGCAAAAAAGTTAAACATTACAATACACCTCGAAAATATTTCAAGTGTATTATAACAGAAAAACATTAATATTACAACAAGTTATCTTTGATAAACGCCTCTGCAAAGCTTTCAAGCCTTGAAAAGTCCATAGCCTTTATATAAAACTGTTCCAAATCATCGTGAATGGCTTTGGCACTTTTGAGTGTAGCTATTCCTAAATTTAAAAGGCGTATAGCTTCTTTTTTGTTCTGCTTAAGTTCGGCTTTAACCTCGGGTAAAGAATTTTTTTCTATAAATCTCGTTTCGTGAATTCTGCGAACTTTAAGCGGTAATTTCAAAAAATCATATTCCCTTATAAAAGAAAGCTTTAGCCGAGGGATAATAATTCCGTCTAAAATTTCGGGTAAAATGGGATTGTGAAGCAGTATAATATGGTGATTTTTTTCTAAGGCATATTCTTTTAAAATATTGAAAATACAATCCGCCACAGCACCGCTGTAATCTGAAATAATCACCTGTGTATCGCTTTCAAGGGAGATTGTATCACCGAAATAAACTATTCCTTTAGGGGTAACGCCACCTAAAAATCGATGCTCTACGCCTGCCTTTTCGCCACTTGATTTAATATGCCGTTTAGCTAAAGCAAGTGCGGTTTTTCGGCATTTGTTATGGTCTGTGACAGATTTTACAAAATTTAAGCTCTTGCGAAGCAAAATTCCTGAGGCTTTCAGATATTCTGAAGCTGCTGCCAGCTCCTGCTTATTTTTAAGGGTAAGAGATATTATTTCTTCCCGATTTTCTTTGATTTTTGCTTTATCCCAAAATTCACCAAAGTTAAGTATTTCCTCGGACACTCCGGGCAAAAAAGGCTCTTGCGTATGGGGCGAGGTTCCGTCTAACAGAGCAAGCTTTTTTTCAGGAATAAGCACTGCGTCGAGCGAATCGGGGTCGCTTCCGCAATAGCATAGAGTGGGACGCTTGCTGTATTTTAAAAGTCTTTTCATAAAGGATGATTTTCCGCTACCAGGACCACCCTTTATAATACCACAGCTCCACCCGTCGAATGGATTGTAGCAATTTTCAAAGAAAGATACAAAACCGTCGGCACTGTTTGATGCGAAAAAATACTTTATATTATTATTTTTCATAAATATACCTCCAACGGTATATTTTATTCTTTTAAACTTTACTTTGACACAATAGAGGTTATATGTTAAAATATGAAAAGAGTCGGTTAAACGGTTGCGGATATTTTTATATCTGAGGAAAGTCCGAGCCCCGCAGGGCAGAATAGCGGCTAACGGCCGCCGAGGGTGACCTTAGGGATAGTGCAACAGAGATATACCGCCGCATAGCTTTGGGAAACCTGTGAGTATGCTTAGCATCGCCTATGCGGTAAGGGTGGAAAAGCGAGGTAAGAGCTCACTTAGTGAATGGGAACATCTCACTACTGTAAACCCTATTCGGAGCAACGCTGAGTGTGGCTATACATTTGCCCGATGTGCCACGAAAAGCGGCTTGAGCACAAGGAGCAATCCTGTGTCGAGATAGATAACCGTTCAAGACAGAACTCGGCTTACAGACCGACTCTATAACTTATTAAGAAAGCTCGAAAGATTTTTAAAATTTTTCGGGCTTTTATTTATATTTTTAAAGAAAATAATATATACTATTATTGCAGAACAAAAAATCGCAACCGATAAAAATTCTACAAAACCTTTTAAATAAAGGATTTTTGGGCTTTGCAACTCACAGTTTACAAAAATGTGTAACTTTTAATTGCTTGACCTTTTTGTAAAATTGGTATACAATCGGTCTTGATAATGATACGGAGGTATTTGTTATGACTTTAGGACAAAAAATTTCAATCCTTAGAACCGCTATGAATCTGTCTCAAGAGCAGTTGGCAGAAAAATTAGAGGTGTCGCGTCAGTCGGTCTCGAAGTGGGAATCAGATAAATCTATGCCTGAAATTAATATAATTTTAGGTCTTTCTGCTATCTTTGATATAACGCTTGACGATTTATTGCGAGAGGAAATTCCACTCGCCCCCACTTATACAGAGCCTATTTTCAGACCTTATGAATCGGTAAATTACAATTTAAAATATTTTGGTACAGACGGCTTTCGTGGTGAAGCAAATACCGTATTGACTGCCGACCACGCTTATAAAATCGGTCGTTTCCTCGGTTGGTATTATTCCTCACCGCTTTCGGGCAAAAAGGAGCCTAACCATAAAACACGTGTGGTAATCGGTAAGGATACCCGACGTTCAAGCTATATGTTTGAATATGCCATAGCCTCTGGTCTTACCGCTTCGGGAGCTGACGTATATATGCTTCACGTAACCACAACTCCCAGTGTTTCATATGTAACCCGTCAGGATGGCTTCGATTGTGGTATTATGATTTCGGCATCACATAATCCTTTTTTTGATAACGGAATTAAGCTTATTAACAGCTATGGCGAAAAAATGGACGATTACACACAGTCGCTTGCTGAAAAGTATATCGACGGCGACCTGTCGGCTTTCGGTTTTGATGATGATTTGCCGTATGCCACAAGGGAAAATATAGGTAAAATTATAGACTATACTGCCGGCAGAAATCGTTATGTGGGATACCTCATTTCGGTTGCGGCAAACTCGTATAAAAAGCTAAACATTGCCCTTGACTGTGCAAATGGCTCAGCTTGGATGATTGCCCGTTCTGTATTTGATGCACTCGGTGCTAAAACACATATCATAAATTCCAGCCCCGACGGACTTAATATCAATAATAACGCAGGCTCCACACATATCGGTGTGCTTAGAAAGTATGTAAAGGAAAAGCATTGCGATGTAGGTTTTGCATTTGATGGTGACGCTGACCGCTGTATAGCTGTTGATGAAAACGGTGAAATTGTAAACGGCGACCACGTTATATTCATAATTGCCCAAATGCTTCGCAAAAAGGGACTTCTTAAAAACGATACGGTTGTAGCAACTGTTATGTCTAACCTCGGCTTTTTCAGGGCTGTTGAAAATGCTGGGCTGGAATGCATTCAAACAACAGTTGGTGACAAGTATGTTTACGAGGCTATGCTCGAAAATGATATAAGCATAGGTGGTGAGCAAAGCGGTCACACAATTATTCGTAAATATGCTTCTACCGGTGACGGTATCCTGACCGCTATTATGCTTACTGAATGTATGGTAGAGAATAAAACAACTCTGAGTGATTTGGCGTCGCCTGTAAAAATGTTCCCGCAAACAGTTAAAAATATTGCAGTACGTGATAAATCTGCCGTAACCTCAAATAAAGAGGTTTTAGCTACTGTGGACGAAATTTCCAAAGCACTCGGTAAAGAGGGCAGAATACTGCTCCGTGAAAGCGGAACAGAGCCGGTTATTAGAGTAATGGTAGAGGCTTCAACCCAAAAGAATTGCGATTTATATGCCGATAAGGTTATAAATTTGATAGAAGCATTAGGACTTGCAAAATAAATGCTTAAAGGTAAAAAAACACCTTAATGCAAGGTGCTTGACAAATTAAAAATTTATGATATAATATAAGTGAAATAAGGCAAACCTATCGATAAACGGTTAGCCTAAAGTTTACGGAAAATAACCGCGACCTTTGGACTTGGGGCGGTTATTTTTTTATGCTTACTATGTAGCCTGTTGCTACAATTAGGACTAAAATTATTAAATAATAATATTCCATAGCATCACCCCCTAACTTAATGTCAAGGGGCAAATGCCCCTTGAAAATCAAAGGGCTAACCGCCTACCTTTATGTAGGTTTACCTTATTCCGTTTGCCATTATAACAGATATTGACAATATCTGCAACAGCTAATATTTAGGGTTGACGAGGATAAATTATTGTGCTAAAATATCGGTATAATATTTGTTTTTATGGAATATGCTTTAAAAGCAAGAAAAAAGGAGGAAATAAAAAATGGCAAAATTTTGTTCTAAATGCGGAAATGCATTGCAAGAAACCGAGCGTTTCTGTGCTAAATGCGGTGCTCCTGTAGATACAGCACCTTACAATCCTGTAGCAGAAGCTCCTGTACAGCCCGTAGCACAGCCTGTAGTTGCTGCTCCTGCTAAGGCTAATAACTTGGGCGTATTTTACTTGGCTACCTTAGGTCTTCAGGTTTTACAGCTTATCCTTTGGTTCTGCAAAACCTTCCAGGCAAGTGCTATGGGAATAAGCCAATCTGTTTCAACACATGAGGCTTTCGTATCTGACGATATGGGCTTTATTTCTACTGTAGCAATTATTTTGTCTATAGTTGGTTTACTTGTTACAGCACTTCCTGTTGTAATGAAAACTACTTCTAAGCGTAATGCACTTGTTATTCCAAAGATTACAATTCTTTGGTCTACTGTTTGGTTTATTATTTATTGGGCAGCTTTAAGCTCAAGAGCTTCTGATTATTCATCATTTGGAATGTCAGCAGGTCCTACCTTTGCAGGCGTGCTTTTCCTTATTGTATCCTTAGCAGTTATAGTAATGCTCTTTAAAATTTCTGCTACAGCAAAGAAATTGGCTCAGTAAACATAAATTTTAGATTTAAGGGGCTGTAAAAAACCAATTATG
>JAZNBP010000113.1:0-9314 GCA_045587085.1 Acutalibacteraceae bacterium
ATGAAAACGAAAAGGTCTACGGGTACAATATTGGCGCCAGAAGTTTAATAGACCTTAGAACAGACGGAAGTTTTATGACAAGTAGTGCGGGCGGAATTAGTTCAATAGGTAATATGTGTTTTGACGGTAGCGAATATAAAGTCATTAACAAGGCTCTTGCAAATGATTACGATCAAGAGTATTTTATTGACGGTAAAAAAACAGATCAAAAAACTTCTAAAAAGTATTTTGATGATTGGAATGAAAACACATCCAAAATTTCTTGGGTTACAATAAAATAGAGGAAAATCCTCGGTTTTGAATAAATATAGTTAAATTTTAAAGAAAATCATCAGTTTTCAGGGGAGACAAGGGGACGGTTCTGTTGTCTCCGTTCAATACAGTATTTGTAGCTGGCAAGAAAATTCTCGGTTTTTACGCACAATTTCATTCGTTTCATTAATTTTAAACTACTCAAAATATCCCGTTCACGTAAGTGGGCGGGATTTTTTATAACATTTTTGAGTTATGGGAAAACTTTATATATCACTTGAAAAAAACGGTAAAAAATGATATACTTAAAGAAAAGTTAGTGGGGTGGAGTAATTGAAGGAAAAGAACAATCAGCTATGGCAGGCGGTAAAATTTACACTGTTTTCGATATCGGCAGGTATTATTCAAATCGGTTCTTTTGCAGTACTTGAAATTTTTATTAAGGATTATTGGGTTCCTTACTTAATTTCACTGGTGCTGTCAATCGTTTGGAATTTTACATTAAACCGACGTTATACCTTTAAATCTGCCGCTAATGTGCCTGTGGCTATGGCAAAGGTGTTTGGCTTTTATCTTGTGTTTACCCCTGTTTCTACATATTTAGGAAATATGGTTGAAGGCTTTGGCGTTAATGACTTTATAATACTGATTGTAACAATGCTTTCAAACTTTGTACTGGAATTTCTTTTTTGCAAGTTTGTGGTATACAAAGGCAAAGAAAACACAAGGGAATAATAAAAACAGCAAAAAGCTTGATTACAAAGATGTAATCAAGCTTTTTTTATCGGTTTAAATACCATATACTAAAGTTAAGAATTGTGGCAAAGGTTACCCAAAGAGCATAAGGAATTTGGAGGAAGGCTGCAATTTTGTTTATTTTAAGATATTCGATTATGGTTTTTATTATAAGGAACAAAAGAATTAAAATCAAAATTAAACAAGCAAAAAAGGCACGCAGCTTAAAGAAAATTATATTCCACAAAAAATTAACGCAAAGGCTTAGAAAATAATATAAAAACGCCTTTGCCTTGTCACTAAAGGGAACGCTTTTTTCTAAAAGCACCAGCACCGAGCTTACGCCCATAAGGATATAAAGAATACTCCAGACAATGGGGAAAAGAATTGCCGGCGGTGCAAAGGACGGCATTGCAACATCCTTGTAAATATCCATATCGCCGCGTGTGAGAAGTGCCGAAAGACCGCCTACGGCTACAGGTATTAAAATTCCTATAGCATAATATTTTATTTTTTTTAGCATTTTTATCACCGTTTTTAGTATATGCACTTTTTTGTTAAAAAATGCTTTACAAAAGGGTGAAAATAATATATTATATAATTGGTAGAGGAGCCCTTTGCCAACTTTTGTCACAAGGAGAGATTATTATGAATAAAGCGTTTTATGAGTTTATAATTAATAAAAAGCATCATTCTGTTCGCAGAGATGTTGAATGGAATTTAGCTGAGGAATATAGCCAAAAGGGTTTAAGCCCTATTGAGCGTATGGCTGACCGTTTTGATAGAATGGTTGAGGCAGAAACACCCGTAATATTTGATAACGAGCAGATTTGTTTTGTGAGAACAATTAAAAAAGCTCCCGCTATTTTTACCGATAGTGAATGGGAGGATATTAACGCAAAGCATCACATTCACGAGCTTGGCTATATGTCAAATTTATCTCCTAACTATTATAAGGCTATCGATAAGGGTCTTTTAAGCCTTAGAGAGGAAAGCGATGAGTACGGCAAGCGTGCTATTGATAATATAATAAAGCTTTCTGATAAATATTTGGAGGAGGCTAAAAAAATCGGCAGAAGCGATATTGCCGAGGTTCTAACTCAGGTGCCGCGTTTTCCCGCACGCAATTTCAGAGAGGCCTTGCAGTTTTTCAGAATTATACATTATTCACTATGGCTTGAGGGTAGCTATCATAATACTATTGGACGATTTGACCGCTATGTTTATCCATATTTAAAGGCAGATATCGAAAAAGGAATACATACTAGGGAGTCTGCACTTGAACTGCTTGAAGACTTTTTCCTTTCCTTTAACAAGGATAGCGATTTGTATGTGGGCGTACAGCAGGGTGACAACGGTCAGAGTATGATGCTTGGCGGTGTTGATGAAAACGGAAACGAGGTATTCAACCTTTTATCCGAGCTTTGCTTGGAAGCCAGCTACAACAACAAGCTTATTGACCCCAAGATTAATCTTAGAGTTTCAAAGAATACCACTAAGGAAATATATACAAAGGCAAGCCACTTAACGAAGGCAGGCCTTGGTTTCCCACAGTATTCTAACGATGATATTGCAATCCCCGCACTTGAAAAATTAGGCTACAGCCACGAGGATGCCTCAAACTATACTGTTGCGGCTTGCTGGGAGTTTATAATTCCGTTTGTTGGAGCAGATGTTGCAAACATCGGTGCACTTTCTTATCCTAAGGTTATAGACCGTGCTTTTAGAGAGCATCTTTTGAGTTCCGATAACTATGACGAGTTTATGGCGCACGTTAAGGACATTATTAAAGAAGAATGTGACGAGCTTTGCCGTGGTATGGATAACCTGTGGTTTATCCCGTCTCCCTTTATGAATGTGCTTATGGACTGCGAAATTTACAACGGCGGTAAGTACAATAACTTTGGCTTGCACGGAACAGGTGTTGCAACCGGTGCTGACAGCTTGGCAGCTATTAAAAAATACGTGTTCGAGGAAAAGAGCATTTCAAAGCAAGAGTATTTGGATGCTGTTGAAAAGGATTTTGAAGGCTATCCCGAGCTTTTGCATAAGCTCCGTTTTGAAGCACCAAAGCTTGGCAACAACGACGATTATGTTGATGAAATTTGTGTAGAGTTACTAGATTGCTTTGCTGACTGCGTTGAGGGCAAAACTAACTGCCGCGGCGGTATTTACAGAGCAGGTACAGGAAGCGCTATGTACTATCTCTGGCATGCAAATGAAATAGGTGCTTCTCCTGACGGCAGACGTAAGGGCGAACCCTTGGGAACTAACTTCTCGGTGAGTATTTTTGCTGACGTAAAGGGCCCGGTATCTGTTATAAACTCTATGACCAAGCCTCATTTTGAGCGTGCCATAAACGGCGGTCCCTTGACTCTTGAATTCCACCAGACACTCTTTACCGATGAGGAAAGCATTGAAAAGGTCGGAAGTCTTGTTAAAATGTTTATTGATAAGGGCGGTCATCAGCTACAGCTTAACGCTGTAAATGTGGATACCCTTAAGGATGCTCAGGCACATCCCGAAAAATACGCACATCTGGTTGTTCGTATTTGGGGCTGGAGTGCTTACTTTGTAGAGCTTGATCGTGAATATCAGGACCAAGTGCTTAAAAGACAGGTTTACTCAATTTAAACAAATAAAAAGCTTGATGCACACGCATCAAGCTTTTTTTACTGCGTTTTTAAATTGGTTTGGAGTAATGCCCTTAAAGCTTTTAAATACCTTTGTGAAATAGCTCAGATTATTAAAACCACTGTTATATGCCGCCTCGGTAACGGTGCGGTTCAGGTGTCTCAGCTCGTGGCAGGCGTTATTAATACGTATGTTGTTTATGTACTCTATAGGCGTTTGACCTGTATGCTCCTTAAAAAATCGGCAAAGGTATTTGGGACTAAGTCCGCTGATTTTTGAAAGCTGTTCTAAGGTTATGGGCTCCGCAAAATGATTTTCTATCCATTCAAGCTGACGGATTACGGTTCTGTTTTGTTGTAAATTATGCGGATTTTTTGCGGTCCTAACCGTTATACCGTTTTTATAAAACATAGCAAACATTTTATATAAAAGCGAGAAAACCTCTAGCTTAAAGCTTTCACTCTTTTTGGACAGAGCCTCAAAAATGCCCGAAACGATAACACCCAACGGCTGATTGTAGGTATGAAATACCGTATTAAGTCCAATACTTCCGTTTAAAAACGGGGTTATGTATTTGTCACAAGCGGTGCGGTTTAAAAGCATATTAAGGTCGAAAACGATACACTCGTAAATGCAGTCTGAGGGTATCCCTTTGTGGAGAACTCCGCTTTCTATAAAGCAAAAATCACCGCCTGTCAGCTCGTATGTGATATTGTCAAGGCTAAGCTCAAGCTTGCCTTTTAAAACACGCACAATTTCAAATTCCCTATGCCAATGGAGTGCCATTACATACTGAAGCTTTTTGGGGGTTAAATGGTAATATTCTATCGGGAAATCGGCAGTACCGCGGCTGATTTTTTCGCTTAATTCGGAATATTTCATAATGCAAACCTCGAAAAGTGGAAATAGTGTTAAAAAATGTGGAAATCCTGCAAGTATTATAGCATATTTAATACTATAATACAATAGTAAAGATGTATTTTTAGGAGGAAAATACTATGTCAGAAAAAAGATTTGTGGATTCTTATCCCGTAATAGGAATTCGCCCTGTTGTTGACGGCAGATGCGGACCCATGCAGCTGCGTTCAAGCCTTGAGCCTACAGTTTGGGCTATGGCAAATGCCACTAAGGAGCTTTTTGAAAAAAATCTCAGATATTCAAACGGTGACCCCGTAAAGGTTGTTATGGCTGACAGCTGTATCGGTCGTGTTCCCGAGGCTGCTGCTTGTGCAGATAAGTTCCGCAAGGAGGGTGTTGAAATTACACTTTCTGTTACTTCTTGCTGGTGCTACGGAAGTGAGACAATGGATATGGACCCCAATACTATAAAGGGTGTATGGGGCTTTAACGGTACAGAGCGTCCCGGTGCGGTTTATTTGGCTGCTGTTTTGGCAGGTCACGCTCAGAAGGGACTTCCTGCTTTCGGTATTTACGGTCACGAGGTTCAGGATGTTAGTGATGTTGCAAATATTCCTGCCGATGTTGAGGAAAAGCTTTTACGCTTTGGACGTGCCGCTGTAGCAGCTGCTACTATGCGTGGCAAGTCATATTTACAGATTGGCTCACAGTGTATGGGCATTGCAGGCTCTATCATTGACCAGAATTTCTTAGAGGACTATCTCGGTATGCGTGTAGAATCGATTGATGAGGTTGAGATTTTACGCCGTATGGAGGAGGGCATCTATAACAAAGAGGATTATGAGAAGGCTCTCGCTTGGACAATGGCTCACTGCAAAGAGGGTAGAGATGACAACCCCGAATCTGTTCCTTTCTTAGGTGAGGACCGCAGAATTAAGTTTACTGATGAAGAAAAGCAGAAGCAATGGGAATTCACCATTAAGATGTACTGCATTATAAAGGACCTTATGAACGGCAACCCCAACTTACCTGACGGTTTTGATGAGGAAAAGCTTGGCCATAATGCAATTGCTGCAGGCTTCCAGGGACAGCGTCAGTGGACTGACCATTGGCCCAACTGCGACTATCCCGAAGCAATTCTTAATTCTTCTTTCGACTTTACAGGCAAGAAAGAGCCACGCGTACTCGCTACCGAAAACGATGTACTTAACGGTATTTCTATGTTGTTTATGCAACTTCTTACAAACCGTGCTCAAATCTTTGCCGATGTTCGTACATACTGGTCACCTGAGGCTACAAAGCGTGTTACAGGCTATGACTTTGAGGGTAAGGCAAAGGAAAACGGCGGTATAATTCACCTTTTGAATTCGGGTGCGGCTTGTCTTGACGGATGCGGTGTTTGTACCGATGAAAACGGTAATGCTACCATGAAGCAGTGGTGGGATGTAACCGAGGAGGATATCAACAAGATGACCGACGCTACCGTTTGGTGTGAGGCAGGCTTTGATAACTTCCGTGGTGGCGGTTTCTCAAGCCATTGGACAACAAAGGCTGAAATGCCGGTTACTATGATAAGACTTAATCTTGTTAAGGGCTTAGGTCCTGTACTTCAGATTGCCGAGGGTTGGACCGTAAATCTACCTGATGAGGTTTCCGATAAGCTTATGGAAAGAACCAATCCTACCTGGCCCTGCACTTGGTTTGCTCCCCGTTGCGACGGAAAAGATGGCAGCCCCTTTAAGACCGCTTACGATGTAATGAATAACTGGGGTGCTAATCACGGTGCAATCTCTTACGGACATATCGGTGCTGATATTATCACATTAGCTTCAATGCTTAGAATTCCTGTTTGTATGCATAACGTACCCGAGGATGACATTTTCCGTCCCAACAGCTGGAATGCTTTTGGTTCTGATAAGGAGGGTGCTGACTACAGAGCTTGTCAGACCTATGGCCCACAGTTCAAGAAATAAGGAGAATTCAAAATGGATTATATGGATATAAGAGAACAGATTTGTGATGTTTGCCATAAAATGTGGCAGCTTGGTTGGGTTGCTGCAAACGACGGTAACGTAACCGTAAAATTGCCCGACGGTAACTTTTTGGCAACCCCTACGGGTGTTAGCAAAAGCTTTATTACTCCCGATAAGCTGGTTGTAATTGATAAGGATATGAATATAATTTCTGCTGAGGGAGGCTATAAGCCCTCAAGTGAAATTAAGATGCATATGCGCTGTTATCAAGAGCGTGAGGATGTTGGTGCAGTAGTTCACGCACATCCTCCGACAGCAACAGGCTTTGCAGTAGCAGGCAAGAGTATGGACGAGTACAGTATGATTGAAACTGTAATTGCGATAGGCTCTATTCCGCTTACACCTTACGGAACACCCTCTACTAACGAGGTGCCTGAGGCAATCGCTCCTTATCTTGCTGAGCATGACGTAGTGCTTTTACAAAACCACGGTGCGTTGACCGTTGGTTGCGACTTAATCACCGCTTACTACCGTATGGAAACCTTGGAGCTTTTTGCTAAGATTTCACTTACTGCTCATCTTTTGGGCGGTGCTAAGGAAATCGAAAAGCCTCAAATTGATAAGCTTTTAGACCTTAGAGAAAATTACTATAAGGTAACAGGCAAGCATCCCGGTTATAAGCATTACAATAAGTAAAATTTAAAGATGTGCGGAATTTTACGCACATCTTTTTTAATATAGTAATATAATATAATTGACAATTATATGCAAAAATATTATAATTAGGGTATTGATATTCAAGGAGAGAAAAAGTGGTATATAATACAATTTTAGAAGCTATCGGTAATACACCTATAATAAAGCTACAAAGATTAGCGGGGGAAAACTCTGCCGATATTTATGTTAAGTTTGAAGGGCTTAATGTTGGCGGTTCGATAAAAACCAGAACCGCCCTTAATATGATTTTGGATGCCGAGAAAAAGGGACTTTTAAATAAGGACAGTATAATTGTTGAGCCTACAAGCGGTAATCAGGGAATAGGTCTTGCACTTGTCGGTGCGGTTAAGGGATATAAGGTTAAAATCATTATGCCCGACTCTGTAAGCGAGGAAAGGCGAAAACTCGTAGAGCATTACGGGGCCGAGGTAATACTTATTCACGATGACGGAAATATAGGACTTTGCATTGAAAAATGCCTCGAAACTGCCCTTAAATTAAAGGCAGAGGATAAAAATGTTTTTGTTCCGCAGCAATTTGAAAATCCTGCTAATCCGTCTATACAATATTCCGCTACAGGTGAGGAAATAATTAATCAGTTGGGCAAAAAGGTGGACGGTTTCTGCTCGGGAATAGGTACGGGTGGCACAATCACCGGAATTGGCGAAAGGCTTAAAGCCGAAAATCCTGATATCACCATTTGGGCGGTAGAGCCTGAGGATGCGGCAATTTTATCGGGCGGTTCTATCGGTACACATCTGCAAATGGGAATAGGTGACGGAATTATCCCCGAAATTTTAAACAAGGAAATATATAACGATATTTGTATTGTAAGTGATGCTGAAGCACTACAAACTGCAAAAGATTTAGCCTCTAAAGAGGGCATTATGTGCGGTATAAGTAGTGGTACTAATGTTGCAGCAGCAATAAAGCTTGCAAAAAAATTAGGAAAAGGTAAAACGGTTGTTACAGTTCTCCCCGATACGGCGGAGCGATATTTTTCCACACCCTTGTTTGATTGACATAAATAGTAAAAAGTGGCTGATTTCTTGTCAGCCGCTTAAATTTTTTAAAATTTGAAAAAAATTTTAAAAAAGGTATTGACAAAATGAAAAAAATCAGTATAATAAAATAGTAATCATTACTGATTTGGGTGATTAAAATGAAAAACAGGTCAAAACAGCGTGAGGCTATTTTGCAGGTCTTACGTTCGACCGATACACACCCGACAGCTAATTGGATTTACGAAGAGGTAAGGAAAACCATACCGAATATAAGCCTTGGTACAGTTTACCGCAACCTTGACGCCTTGTCGAAAGCGGGAATGATTCTTGTGATTGACGTTGGGGACGGATTCAAGCATTACGACGGTGACATTTCAGCTCATTTGCACCTGCAATGTAAATGCTGTGAAAGTATAACCGATATTCGCTTTAACGATTCGTTTTTATCCAATTTGGCGCAAGATACGGGTTTTGTGCCTGAAAAGGCAGTTTATGTGCTATCGGGCTTATGCAAAAAATGTAAAAGTTAAATTAGTTTTGGAGGAAATTTATTATGAAAAAGTTTGTATGTTTAGTTTGCGGTTATACTCACGAAGGCGATGCTGCACCTGATAAGTGCCCTATCTGTAATGCTCCTGCTTCTAAATTCCAAGAGCAGGCAGGCGAAAAGACTTGGGCTGCAGAGCACGTTGTAGGCATTGCAAAGGGTGTTGATGAAAAGATTATCGAAGGTCTCCGCGAAAACTTCAACGGCGAATGCTGTGAGGTTGGTATGTACCTTGCAATGGCAAGAGTGGCTCACCGCGAGGGTTATCCCGAAATCGGTCTTTATTGGGAAAAGGCAGCTTACGAAGAGGCAGAGCACGCTGCAAAGTTTGCCGAGCTTTTGGGTGAGGTTGTAACTGACAGCACAAAGAAAAACCTTGAAATGCGTGTAGACGCTGAAAACGGCGCAACCGCCGGCAAGAACGACCTTGCCAAGCGCGCTAAGGCCCTCAACCTCGACGCCATCCACGACACCGTTCACGAAATGGCTCGCGACGAAGCCCGCCACGGCAAGGCTCTTGAAGGACTTCTCAACAGATACTTCAAGTAATCCATGAAGAAATTCAATAAAAGAAAAAATTCCGCTGCGAAAACA
>JAZNBP010000114.1:0-2250 GCA_045587085.1 Acutalibacteraceae bacterium
AAGGATTACAAGGAAAAAAAGATTAATAATGCAAATAATTAATTTTGTTTATGATGAAATAAATCCTATAAGACTTGATGTCTTTGTAAGCGAAAAGGCAGAGGTTTCACGTTCACGTGCAGCTCAGCTTATAGAAGCTCAAAACGTGTTAATCAACGGAAAAACCGCCTTGAAAAATACAAAGCTTAAGCTAAATGATAGTGTTCAAATCACCTTACCTGATTTAAAACCGCTTGACGTTGCACCTGAAAACATACCTTTGGATATAGTTTATGAGGATGATTTCCTTCTTGTTGTCAACAAGCCAAAGGGTATGGTTGTGCATCCTGCCGCAGGCAATTATGAGCATACCTTGGTAAATGCACTTTTGTACCACTGTAAAGGTTCACTTTCGGGTATTAACGGCGTTATGCGTCCCGGTATAGTCCACCGTATTGATAAGGACACAAGCGGTCTTTTAATGGTTGCAAAAAACGACTATTCCCATAACTTTTTAGCCGAACAGATTAAGGAGCATTCCTTTTATCGTGAATATGCGGCTGTTTGTTATGGCAATTTTAAAGATGATAGCGGTGTAATAAATGCTCCTATTGCCCGTCACCCCACAAAGCGTAAGCAAATGGCTGTGATTTCTAGCGGTAGAGAGGCTGTAACTCATTTTGAGGTAGTTACAAGACTTCAAGGCTTTACACATTTGAAGCTGAAACTTGAAACAGGCAGAACACATCAAATAAGGGTGCATATGGCATCTATCGGGCATCCGGTTGCAGGTGACCCTGTTTACGGACCAAAAAAGGTAATAGAATACCTTGACGGTCAGTGCCTTCACGCTAAAAAGTTGGGTTTTATTCATCCTGATACTAAGAAATATATTGAATTTGATAGCGAATTGCCGTCATATTTTACTAGCTTCTTGGAAAGGAACAGATATAATGGGGATATTTGACGGTTGTGTCTTAGTCAGCGATATTGACGGCACCTTGGTCGAAAGCGGATATATAAATAGTAAAAATATTGAAAAAATCGAATATTTTATAAATGAGGGTGGTATGTTTTCGTTTGCAACCGGTCGTTCAATTGGTGCACTTGGTAATATTTTACCTCATTTCAAACGTATTTCGGCGTCTGTTGTAGGAAACGGATGTATGATTTATGATTTTATGGAAAGTAAATTAGTATATGAGGAGCTTGTTCCAAAAACGGATTATTATATCGCCGAGCTTCTTATGAATTCGGGTATTGATGTTGGAATTGAAATTCATTCCAAAGATACGGTTTTATCTTTAAGAGCGAACAAAACCTCAGTTTTACACGCCGAATATGAGGACTTTTCGACTACTGCTGTTGATTTTAGTACTGCTTGCGAGTATACTTGGAATAAGGTGCTTTATGCATTTAACAATGCCCAGGATAGAAATAAAGGTATAGCAATCATTGAAAACGAAAAGACCACATCAGGTTTTATGAAAACTGCCGCCGTAATTGGTGGAGAAACACAGTATTATTATGAACAGGTTCCCGTAGGCGTTTCAAAGGCGACCGCTATTGAAAAGCTATGCGAAATTTTTGGAATTGAGAGTTCAAAAATGTTTGCAATAGGCGATTTTTATAATGATATCGAAATGCTTAAAATGGCAGAAATATCAGCAGTGCCAATTACTTCACCTGATGATATAAAGGAATTGGCGGATTATATTACAGTCAGCTGTAATGACGGTGCAGTTGCCGATTTTATAGATTATTTAGTAAATAAATATACCAAGTAGGTATATATTTTGAAAGGAAGAAAAATATGGACAATGCAGTTAAAAAGGAATTAGAAATTACTGCCTGCAAGGTAAGATTGGGTATTATTGAGGGGGTACACGCTGCAAAATCAGGTCACCCTGGTGGCTCACTTTCTATTGCTGAGATTATGACTTATCTCTATTTCAGGCATATGAATATTGACCCTAAAAATCCCAAAATGGCAAACAGAGACCGCTTTGTTCTTTCAAAAGGTCATGCAGCACCTGCTTTATATGCTACCCTTGCTGAGCGTGGCTTTTTCGATGTTGAGCTTATGAAAACTCTGCGTCATCCCGACAGTATTTTGCAAGGTCACCCTGATATGAAAAATATCCCCGGTGTTGATATGTCTACCGGTTCGCTCGGACAGGGAATTTCAACAGCTTGCGGTATGGCTCTCGGCGCAAAGCTGAACGGTATCGGAAACCGCGTTTGGGCAATCGTCGGCGACGGCGAATCCGA
>JAZNBP010000115.1:0-1526 GCA_045587085.1 Acutalibacteraceae bacterium
GATGGTGAACAGACCTTACTCCGCCTCTGTATTTAACTATAACACCTTGTTTTTCCAAAGCATCTAAATCACGGTGAATAGTCATAAACGAAACCTCGGGTACAAGCTCTGTTATTTCCTTTATTGTTGCAATGCTTTTATTCTCTATGTATTCTTTTATTTTTTCTCGTCTTATACGATTCATAATTACCCCTGTTTTATAGTGTTGTTATTATAACATTTTTATATCACCTTTGTCAAGAAAAAATATTGACATTTGTAAAAAAAAGGTTTAAAATAACATTATCACTATATTAAAGGATGGTTTTATGGTCCGTCAGTTACAAGTTTACAAAAGCAACTGTTTTGACCCTTATGAGAATCTTGCGACAGAGAAATATCTTTTGGATACTGTCAAAAAAGATTCTTGTACTCTTTTCTTGTGGCAGAATAAAAACACCGTGGTAATAGGCAAAAATCAGAACGCCTGGGCAGAATGTAAATGTGCTCTTTTAGAAGCCGAGGGCGGAAAGCTTGCCCGCCGTCTTTCAGGAGGCGGAGCTGTTTTTCACGATTTGGGGAATTTGAATTTCACGTTTTTATGTCCGACAGAAGATTATGATTTATCCCGAAATCTTAATGTGTTAAAGACCGCCTGCAATCTTGCAGGAATCTCGGCTGTTATTTCAGGCCGTAACGATATCCTTGCCGATAACCGAAAGTTCTCGGGAAATGCGTTTTATAACACAAAAGGGAAATCGTATCATCACGGAACTCTGTTGATTTCAGCGGATACGGAACGTATGCAAAAGTACTTAACTCCGCCAAAATTAAAGCTTGAAGCTAAGGGTATTAAATCAGTAAAATCAAGAGTTGTAAATCTTTCGGAGCTTTCTTCGGGACTTACGTGCGAAGCTATGTCGGATTTTATGTTGTCGGCATTCCAAAAAGAATATGGCATCGCACCTGTTTTCCTAAAAACTCCCGATATCGAAAAAATTTCCCCGCTCCGTGATAAATTTTCAAGCAGGGATTATATTTACGGCTCTCCGATACCGTTTTCATTTTCTTTAGATGAGCGTTTTTCGTGGGGATACGCAGAGCTTAAGCTTAACGTGAAAAACAATCTGATCTCTCAGGTACAAATGTATACCGATTCTTTAGATTGGACTGTTTCCGAAGCTTTAAGATCTGCTCTTTTAAACTGCCGTTTCGACTTTGAAAGCATAAAAAAGGCTCTCTTTTCCTCTCTGCCTCAAGATATAGCAGAGGATATTTCAAATCTTATAAGAAAAGATTTCTTTAATTAAATAATCAGGAGGTTGCAAAAAATGGACAAATTACTCGTAGGTTTAACTTTTTTAGGTGCTATATTGGCATTAGTATTCTCTGTTGTTACAGCAAAAAAGGTTATGAGTTTTTCAGAGGGTACAGATTTAATGAAGAAAATTTCTCAGTCAATCCGAAAAGGAGCTGACGCCTATCTTAAACGAAGTCGGATCGTAGCCATGTCGTTCTGTGGGCCAAGGAGTTGTAAATGAAAATTG
>JAZNBP010000116.1:0-15631 GCA_045587085.1 Acutalibacteraceae bacterium
GCTGCCGTCTTGCAGTTACCTATCCTGAAATTGCTAAGATGCAGACAACTGCTGTTATCCGTGCAGCTATCAATATCAAGAAGGCTCACGCTGATTGGAACATCGTTCCCGAAATTATGATTCCTTTGACCGGCGAAGTTAAGGAGCTTAAGTTCGTTAAGGATGTAGTTGTAGCTACTGCAGACGCTGAAATCGCAGCTGCAGGCATCGACCTTAAGTATGTGGTTGGTACTATGATGGAAATCCCCAGAGCTTGTCTTACTGCTGATGAAATCGCTAAGGAAGCTGAGTTCTTCTGCTTCGGTACAAACGATTTGACACAGATGACCTTCGGCTTCAGCCGTGACGATGCAGGTAAGTTCTTAACCGCTTACTATGACACCAAGATTTACGAAAACGATCCGTTTGCTAAGCTTGACCAGACAGGCGTTGGCAAATTAATGGATATGGCTGTTAATATGGGTAAGGCAACCCGTCCCAACATTCACTGCGGTATCTGTGGTGAGCACGGCGGCGACCCCGTATCTGTAGAGTTCTGCCATAAGATTGGTCTTGACTATGTATCATGCTCACCCTTCCGTGTGCCGATCGCAAGACTCGCAGCAGCACAGGCTGCAATTAAGGATATGAAATAACTAAAATTTCATATTGTAGGGACAGGCGTCCTCGACTGTCCGTTATGAATCTATCCGCCCGAGAAATCGGGCGGATTTTGTATAAAAGTGTTTTCTTTTTTTAAAAGGATATGGTATAATAAATGAAACTTTTCATTGGAAGGATTTATAAAATGAACCATATAAAACGAAGTCCTGCGGCAGACCTGATACGAATTTTAGCCTTTATTTCAGTTGTTTCTGTTCATTTTTTCTTAAACAATGGTTATTATTCACAAACTGTCGTAGGAAAACGAATGTTTATAATGACTATTATGCGGTCGTTTTTTATTATTTGCGTTCCGCTTTTTATAACTCTTTCAGGTTATCTGCTCAAAAAGAAAAAGTTAGAAAAAAGTTATTATAAAAGAATTAGCAAAATTATTATTACATACATTTTAGCTAGTTTACTATGTGTATTTTATTCAATAGTTTTTCTAAAGCAAGATTTAAATATAAAAAATATTATTTCAGGTATTTTAAATTTCTCGGCAGCACCATACTCATGGTATATAGAAATGTATTTAGGCTTGTTTTTACTGATACCTTTTTTAAACATAGTGTATAATTCGTTGCCTTCTCAAAAATCTAAAATTTGGTTAATACTTACTTTTGTTATTTTAACATCGTTACCAAGCGTATTGAATATCTACGATTTATCTTCTTTTAATTGGTTAACCTTGCCATCATCGTCTAACAAAATGTATAAAATCTTTCCTAATTGGTGGCAAGGAATTTATCCTATAACTTACTACTATATAGGTTGTTATCTTAGTGAATACGGTTTAAAAATTAAGAAGAGTATAAATCTGTTGATAGTAGCTTTACTGACTGTTTTTTCAGGTGCTTTTTGCTATTGGCGTTCGTATAAAACAACGTTTATTTGGGGTGATTGGTGTGCTTATCAATCACTATTTAATGTCGTTCTTACCTTCTTTGTATTTGCACTTATTATTAACATCAGCTTTGATAAGTTTCCGGATAAATTAGCAAAATTTATTCAAAAAATTTCAGAACTTTGTTTAGGCGGATATTTGGTTTCCTGGATTTTTGATAAAGCATTATATCCCATATTGTTGGAAAGAGTTCCTGAAGTAACTGCAAGATTAGAGTATTATATTATAATTGTTCCGATAGTAGTTATATTATCATTATTAACCTCTTATGTATTAAGTAAAATACAATTCATAATTGAGAAATTTTTTTCATTTATTTATAAGTCGGTTAGAAAAAGTCCCCAAAACATAACTCAACCTTAATAATTGATTGGCAAGTTCCTTTACTCTATTGTATTTTTATTGTCTATGTAAGTCGCATAAAAGGTTATCTTTTGGCTTTTATAAAGTAAAACTATCCGCCCGAAGAAATTCAGGCGGATTTTTTATTGTATTTTACAATTAATATGATATAATAAAATAAATTAAGTATTCTAGTAGTGAGGTGCTTTATGGGAATTGATATTCTAACTCCGAACCACAGACAATTAGATTGGTATAAAAGAAGAACGGCTTTTATTCACTTTACCGTAAATACTTTTACAGGTAATGAATGGGGCGATGGCACCGAATCTCCTGCGGTTTTTAATCCTACAGAACTTGATTGCGAGCAATGGATGCGTGTACTAAAAGACGGTGGCTTTACTCACGCTATATTTACTGCTAAGCATCACGACGGTTTTTGCTTATGGCCGAGTAAATACACAGAGCATTCTGTTAAAAACAGTCCTTACAAAGACGGTAAGGGTGATGTTGTGAGGGAATTCATAGACGCTTGCCATAAATACGGGATTAAGCCGGGAATTTATTTGTCACCTTGGGACCGCAACTTTAAGGAGTGGGGCACCGATAAGTATAATGATTATTATGCAGCACAGCTTACGGAGCTTATGACAAATTACGGACCTATCTATGAATGCTGGTGGGACGGCGCAGGCAGTACAGAGGCTAATTACGATTGGAAAAGATGGGTAGATATAATAAGAGAAAATCAAAAGGATTGTGTTATTTTCGGCTCTCTCGGTGCTACCGAGTATGTTGATGTAAGATGGATAGGTAACGAGCTTGGAAAAGCCGCAGATAATTGCTACGCTACTATTGATGCCTCATCTCTTGAAACCGAAACCACAAGGGAGCTTTTTTGTGGCAAAAAGGACGGAAACCGCTTTATTCCTGCAGAATGTGATGTATCAATAAGACCCGGTTGGTTCTATCACGAGGAGCAAAACTCACTTGTTAAATCTCCGTCGCAGCTGACAAACTATTGGTTTTCGTCATTTGGCAGAAACTGTGGAATTTTACTTAATATTCCTCCCGATAAGCGTGGTCTTATTTGTGATAAGGATGCCAAAAGCTTAAAGCTTTGGAATGAAGCAATTACTAATATTTTTAAGAATAATCTTTTGGGTGAAAATGTTGATATAAAATCTCTTGACAAAGAGTTTACACTCGAATATAGCTTTGATGAGCCCCAAAAAATCAATGTTATAAGACTTGAAGAGGATATTGCTTTCGGTCAGCGTATAAATGATTTCACGGTAGAGGCTTTGGTCGAAAACGAGTGGAAACCGCTTTGCTGTGGCAAGGTTATAGGTAACTGCTTTGCAAGACACATTGATGCTGTATCTGCAAAGGCTATCAGAATTAATGCTAAGGCAGATGATAAGCCTGTTTTAAAATTTATTGGTGCTTTTTATGCCGATGAAGCATACTTTACCGAAAGCTTTGAAAACGGCGGAGAGGTTTTAGACCTTTGCCAAATGCCAAAATCATTAACAACAGGACCGAGGTAGAAATCGAATTTGGTGGAATATTCCCCTTTAATACTGTTATTTTTGAGGGTGAGAGCTTTCCGTTTTTTGAAATATTTGCATTTAACGGCTCGCAATATGAATCTGTATATTACAGCATACAGTCCTCAGAACACGAGGTTTGTAAATTTAAAACAGTAGAGGGCTCTTACAAAATTAAATTAGTTGCCTATGAATGTGACGGATTTAACGAAAATGCAAAAATAAGCGTTTTTTTGACAGGGGATTAATATGAATACTCAAAAAGAATACGAAAAGCTGATTACTGAATACATAAAAAATCAAAAAACAAAAATTCTTAGAGAGCCTGACGGAAAGCTTAAATATAAGTTTATCGTACCTGGTGCTTGCTATGCACACCAATTATGGGATTGGGATTCGTGGCTTACCGACATTGCTATATCAAACACACTTGAGACCGAGGACGAAAAGCGTGCGTTTTCAGAATATCAAAAGGGTTGCATTTTGAATTTTTTAGAAAATATGTATGATAACGGAAGCATTCCCTTTATGACCTCGGGAGAGAGCACCTTTTGCGAAAGTGCGGGCGGTGATTCTAACGGTGCAAAGCCGGTAATAATTCAGCACGCATTGTTTGTTTGCAAATTTTGCGGTGATTTTTCGTGGCTTGAAAAAGAATACCCGAAATTGAAAAAATTCCTTAATTTTTATGAGGATAACTGCAAGCACGAAAGCGGACTTTACTATTTTATTGATGATTGGGCAATCGGTGTAGATAATGACCCTTGCACCTTTTACAGACCTAAAAGAAGTTCGGGTTCGATTTATCTCAACTGCCTGATGTATAAAGAACTTTTGGCAATGTCAGAAATTGCTGAAAAGTTAGGCAAAAATGCAGATGTCAAGTTGTATATCGATATGGCAAACTCTCTTAAAAATGCAATAAACGAGCTTTGTTATGATGAGCGAAACGGTTTTTATTACAGTGTGGATCTCAACCTTTTACCGATAAGCAATGACCATTGGATACATACGGGATGTCCGAGACATTGGAACACATTAATTCAAAAAATTGACGTATGGTCGGGCTTTCTCACAATGTGGGCAGGTATTGCCACAAAAGAGCAGGCTGAACGTATGGTAAAAGAAAACTATTTAAAGCCTAACATTTTTTATTCAAATTATGGAATACGTACACTTTCTAAGAGTGAAAAAATGTATCTTATAAAGCAAAGCGGAAACCCTTCTTGTTGGCTTGGACCTATTTGGGGAGTTTCAAACTACTTAACCTTTAAAGCATTGCTCAATTACGGTTATAATGACCTTGCAACAGAAATGGCAGAAAAAACGGTAGCTCTTTTTGGCAGGGATGTTGCTGAGTGTGGCGAATTTCACGAATATTATGACCCTGAAACAGGCGAGGGCATATCTAATCAGGGCTTTCAAAGCTGGAATTTATTGGTTTTCAATATGATTTCGTATCTTAATGGGCTTCCATTTATAGATGAATGAATTTTAGAGAGGAGAGAATTCTTCGTCCCGTGTTATTGTAATTATAAATATTTTGGAATGAATATAATGAGTGATTTCACAACGCGAAAACGCACATAAATGTTCTTTAATAAATTTAGTTAAAAGCTTCAATTAAATATGGTATAATAAAAAAAGAAAGAATGGAATAGTATGTATAATATCAATTTAGGAAAAAGCGTATTGAAAGTACCCAATATTGCAGTGGGTTGTATGCGGATTAGCAATATGAACGATAAGCAGATATCTGAATTTATCGACACTTCATTATCATACGGAGCAAATTTCTTTGACCATGCAGATATTTATGGTGGTGGAAAGAGCGAGGAAATTTTTGGCAAGGCGATAACTCCCTGTATGCGAGAGAAGGTTATTATTCAGACAAAATGCGGAATTCGTAAAGGGCAGTATGATTTTTCATATGACCATATTGTAAGTTCGGTTGACGGAAGCCTTAAAAGACTTGGCACAGAATATATTGATGTTTTACTTTTACACCGTCCTGATGCACTTATGGAGCCTGAGGAGGTAGCACGGGCATTTTCTTATCTTAAAGAAACGGGAAAGGTTCGCCATTTTGGTGTTTCAAATCACAACACATACCAAATCAAATTGTTACAGAAAGCTTTGGATGTACCGCTTTGTGCCAATCAATTACAGTTTGGAATAGGGCATACAGCAATGATAGATTCGGGAATAAATGTAAATATGTATAACGAATCTAATGTCAATCGAGATGATAGTGTGCTTGACTTTTGCCGTCTTGAAAATATAACAATTCAACCTTGGTCGCCGATGCAGTATGGTTTTTTTGAGGGTTGCTTTATTGATAACGATAAGTTCCCTGAACTAAATGATGCATTAGAGAGAATTGGCAATAAATATGGTGTTTCCAAAACTACAATGGCTATTGCTTGGATACTTCGTCATCCTGCAAAAATGCAACCGGTTACAGGTACGACTAACCTTACCCGTCTTGCTGACTGTCTAAAAGCCAGCGAAATTCAAATTACCCGCGAAGAATGGTATGAAATTTACCGTGCGGCAGGGAATAAGCTACCATAAAAAATTATTGTATTCATTATAAAAATTTTTCCGCCTGAATTTTCGGGCGGATTTTCTTTTGCTTGTCATTTTTTGTCGAATATGGTATAATTAGCTAAAACATTTAAACCCTAATCAGCCTAAAATGGCTGTTTTTGCTTTAATATCGTGGCTTAAAAATCCGTATAAAGAGAATAAAGCAGAGGTCAAGGTGAATACCATAAGCCGAAAAGAAGCCTTATTTGTTTGTCTTTGCACAATAGCAATTACGGTATTGTTTTACTTTATTCTTGAGTATTTCAATACCGCTAATATTCTGCCAAGCACACTGTCTGTCACAACAAGCTTTATCGCCGTATACCTGACTTTCAGACGAAGTCCCTTATTTGCATTGGCGTATGCCGCAAATGATATTGTACTGATAGCCTTATGGATATTGGCAAGCGTGTGTGATATTCGGTACATTTCTGTTACTGTCTGCTTTGTTGCGTTTTTAGTTAATGACATATACGGTTACATCAGTTGGCAAAAAATGAAAATCAGACAAAGCCAGAATAAATAAAAGAGACTGCGGAATGCAGAGACGTAAGTAGGATGCTTTGTCTGATTTGTATTGTAATAGATTATTTACGTGATTTTTTAGCCGTCGTAATCCTCGATGGCTGAGAGTGCTTCCTCTTTGGTAGGGAAAACAATGCCTGCTTCAAGACGTCTGCGGTCGGTAATGGGTAGATTATCTATTGTAATGCTCCCGTAAACCTCAACGATTTCATCACCCTTATAAAGTGCAACGTTGTTTCCGTAGGAATAAAGTACCCATTTTGTAGGATTTTGTTTTTTGGTTTTAACTGCAAAGCTTAATGCTATTATTATTGCACTAAGGCATACGGTACAGATTATAACTACGCTGTAAAGCAAGGTTCTTTGCTTTTTTTCCATAAAATCACTCCCATAAATATTTTGGCTTTTTTCAAAAATTTTATGCAATAACAGTAGCAATTTATACTTTTATATGCAAAATGAGAGTGAGTTATTCCTGCAACAAAAAAATAAGTATTGCAATAAAAAAGAAGCCAAGGTTTTTACCTTGGCTTCTTTTGTTTATGCAGTTAAGTAATATCTGACTAATGACTGAAGTAATGTGTCACGGTCAATACGTCTTATCAAATTACGGGCGTTATTATGAGTGGTAATATAGGTCGGGTCCTCGGATAAAATGTAGCCCACAATTTGATTTATGGGATTGTATCCCTTTTCTTTAAGTGCATCATATACCGTGACTAGAATATTGCGTATTTCCTGTTCGGTTTGGTCGCCTATAGAAAAGGTCATCGTTCTGTCATTCATTAATAACACCTCTTTGTTTTTAGTTAGTATACTACTATTGTATACCGAAATTACAAAAAATTCAAGTATTATTTTCTAAGTGCTGCACCGATTGACTCAAGCTTTTTAATAATCTTTGTATTTACATCGTCAATCTCGGTATCAGAAAGGGTATGGTCTGCAGAACGCAGGAACACACTGTAAGCAACACTCTTCTTGCCTTCGGGAATTTGAGCACCCTGATAAATATCGAAAAGCTCTATTCTTTCAAGCAACCTGCCGGCTCCTGAGGTGATAGCTCTCTCAATATTGCCTACAGGACAGTCGGCATCAACAAGCATTGCAAAGTCACGCTCAACAGCAGGGAATTTCGGAAGCGGTTTATAGGTGGTCTTGCGTTTTTCAATACCTAGTAAAACGTCAAGCTTTATTTCGGCTACATAAACCTTTTCCTCAATGCCGTAGCTTTCGGCAACTGTGGGATGCACCTCACCAAAGGTACAGAAGGCTTTATTATTAGCCTTAACCAAAGCCTGTCTGCCGGGGTGCAGATAGGGTTCATGGCTTCTTTCGTATTGAGTGTGAGCACCCATAAGCTTGCAGATAGCCTCAATAATGCCTTTTAAGGTAAAGAAGTCCTCATCCTTGCCGTAAATACCGATGCTCATTGTCGGCAGTTCGTCAGGTTGCTCGGTGAGAGGCAACTGCTTTGCTACAAAGCGTTTGCTTATTTCAAAAAATCTGCCGCTTGGGATTTTCTTGTTAATATTTGTTGCAAGAACGGTCAGCATACTTGTGGTAAGCTGTGTTCTCATAGTTGAGTATTCGTCACCCAAGGGGTTGATGATTTTAATCTGGCGGCGTCTTTCATCATTTTCGTCCAAAAGCAGAGTATCAATAGCCTTTGATGCTATAAATGAATAGGTTGCTATTTCAAAGCATTCAGCACCCGTTAAAAGCTTTTTGATTTTGTTTGTCTTAATTCTTTCGGGTAAAAGCTTGCCACGGATAACATCACCACGCATAGCAGTGCCTAAAATGTGGTCGTAGCCGTATATACGCATAACCTCTTCAGCAAGGTCGGCTCTGCCCTCGATATCGTCACGGATAGAGGGTACGCGACAGGTGATTTCGTTTCCGTTAATTGTGGTAGGTAAGCACAAGGAATTAAGGATTTCAACTATTTTTTCGTCAGGAACGGTAACACCGATAAGCTCCATAATTTTATCTGTGGTAACGGTAATTATCTTGTCCTCGGGAAGTCCGTTGTTGCAGTCGATTACACCCTCAATAATATCACCTGCATCAAGGGTATATATAAGGTCTAAAGCACGGTTTGACGCATATTCAACATTGATAATGTCTGTACCACGCTCAAATCTGCCGCTAGCTTCTGTGCGGATACCAAGAGCTCGGCTTGTATGACGAACATTGTCACGCTTGAATTTTGCAGACTCTAGGAATAAATCCTTGGTATCGTCCTCAATTTCACTTTCCTTGCCACCCATAATACCTGCAAGGCAGGAGGGCTTATTGCCGTCTGCAATTACGAGCATATCAGGAGTTAAAGTGTAATCCTTACCGTCAAGAGTTGTTATGGTTTCGCCTTCATTTGCATTTCTAACAATGATTTTTTTATCCTCAAGGTCACTTAAATTAAAGGCGTGCATAGGCTGACCTGTTTCAAGCATAACAAAGTTTGTAATATCAACAATATTATTAATAGGTCTCATACCTGATGCTAAAAGTGCCTTTTGCATCCAATCGGGAGATTCTTTAATTCTGAGATTTTTTACAACTCTGCCTACATAACGGGGGCAAAGCTCATAATTTTTAACTTCAACACTTATATGTTCGTTAATATCGCCACCTACGGTTTTAAAGTTCGGCTCAGGCATTTTGAATTTTGTGCCAAGAACCACACCAATTTCCTTAGCAACACCTAAAAAGCAGTTGCAGTCAGGACGGTTTGCAGTAATCTTAAAGTCGATAATATAATCATCAAGGCCTAAAACCTCACGCATATCGGTACCGATTTTAACGTCATCCTTTAAAATCAAAATACCATTTACCGAAGCTCCCTCGTAATCGGCTTCGGTAAGGCAAAGCTCCTCACCTGAGCAGAGCATACCATTAGAGGGAACACCTCTTAATTTTCCGTTTACAATATGTGCTCCGCAAGGCAGATAGCTGTCATTCAAAGCAGCAGGAACAATATCTCCCTTTGCAATGTTCTGAGCACCGGTTACGATTTGTACAAGCTCACCTTTGCCGATATCCATTTGGCAAATTTGCAAATGGTCGCTGTCCGGGTGAGGCTCTACCTCTGCAATGCGGGCGGCCACTACATTTACAAGATTGTCGCCCTCTTTTTCTACACTTTCGACCTCGAAGCCGGCCATAACCATTTTATCGCAAAGCTCCTCAACAGGTACGTTTATATCAACATAATATTTTAGTGCGTTAAGTGAAATTTTCATTTTTATCTCCCCCTTATATCAGAATTGCTCTAAGAAGCGTTTGTCATTTTCGAATAAAAGACGGATATCGCTGATTTTATAGCGTGTGGTTGTAAGTCGGTCAAGACCTATACCAAAGGCAAAGCCTGAATATTCTTCAGGGTCAATGCCACAGCTTTTAAGCACGTTGGGATGTACCATACCTGCACCTAAAATTTCAATCCAGCCGCTGCCCTTACATACACGGCAGCCCTTTCCGCCACATTCGCTGCAGGTTACGTCAACCTCAACCGAAGGCTCAGTAAAAGGGAAGAAGGAGGGACGGAATTTAACCTTTGTGTCACTGCCGTAAATTTCGTGAGCAAACTGCTCTAAAACGCCCTTTAAATCGCACATGGTAACGCCCTTATCAACAACCAATCCCTCAATCTGGTGGAAAACGGGGGAGTGTGTTGCGTCAACCTCGTCGGCGCGGAAAACGCGTCCCGGACAGATTACACGAATGGGGGGCTTTCTGGTTTCCATAGTTCTAATCTGTGCGGCAGAGGTCTGAGTTCTAAGAAGTAGATTTTCTGCCAAATAGAAGGTATCCTGCATATCTCTAGCAGGGTGGTCCTTGGGCACATTAAGGCACTCGAAATTGTAGTGGTCGGTTTCAACCTCAGGTCCGTCTACAACGTCAAAGCCCATAGACTGAAAAATATCTATCATATCGTCAAGCACAGTATTAAGCGGATGAAGTCTGCCGGCTTTAATTTCCTTTGCAGGCATTGTAATATCGATGGTTTCTGCCTTTAACTGCTCCTCAACCGCCTTTTTCTGAAGCTCATTTTTCTTAGAGGTTATGAGTGCCTCTACCTCTGATTTGGCCTCGTTTACAAGCTGGCCCATTTTCGGACGCTCCTCAGGGGAAAGACTGCCCATTTGCTTCAGTATTGCAGTAAGCTCACCCTTTTTACCTAAATATTTTACTCTTACTGCTTCAATTTCCGCCTCATTCTCGGCGGCGGCAACAGCAGATTTTGCTTCAAGCGTTATTGAATTTAATGCTTCCTTCATAAAAATCCTTCCTTTACAAAAAAATAAAGCCCGCCCCATAAAAAGGGACGAAGCTGTAAAAAAATCTCCGCGGTACCACCCATATTTTGTCTCGTATAGAGCCAACACTCTTACAACATATAACGGTGTTACCCGTCGGAACCTACTAGTTTTTCAGCACCGCTGCTCGAAAGGGAACTTCGGCAAGTCCTTATTCTACACCTGCTTTCAGCCGAGCCAAAGTATTTAAACTTGAATCAGCCTAAAAGGGCATTTTTTAGGTGTCTTTCGGCTCATTCGCACACATAGGCGTTAGCCTTATGTGTTTGTCTTCACCAAAATCCATACAAAAAACTGCTCCTTTTAGGTCGGAGAATTTTGTAAATAAAGGATTTTTTGATGAGCGAGGCACAAAACGCAGTAAATCTTAACGGATTTACGAGTATTTTAACGAAGCTATAGCGAAAAATACTTGTTTCAAAATCTGATTTAAGTTTAAATACTTTGGCTATGACAGATGCTCTCTAAAGAATGGAGTTTGCTTACTTTTCTTTGTCATCGCATTTACTTTTAGTATTTTATCATTATTTTATGAATTTTGCAAGTGTTTTTTTAAGTTAACTAAAACATTTAATTTATTATTGAAAATTGCATTTTATTATGATATAATGAAAACAAGTTAAAAAACTAATTGAAGGCGGTAGGTATATGATTTTCAAGAGAGCTTTGGTAATGACTTTGTGTCTTTCACTTACACTTTTAGGTGTTTGTGGATGTGGCAAGAAAAAAGGCGATACTAAAAAAGGAGGCGACAAGGTTCAAACAGCAACTGAGGATGAAGCCTTAACTGTTTTGGCAATAGGCCACAGCTTCGGTAATAATTCAATAGAGTACGCACATCAAATTGCCGAAAGCCTTGGTAAAAAGCTTGAAATTTCAAGCCTATATTACGCTGGCTGTACTCTTGAACAGCATCTTGATTTTTACAAAAAAGATGAAGCTGTATTTACGGTTTATACAAATGGTGTTTGTGTTGATAATACACCCAGAACCTCAAAGGCTATTCTTTCGGAAAAGCAATATGATATCATTACTTTTCAAGGACATTCTGTTGGTACGGATGAAATTGAAACCTTTGCTCCGTTAGAGGAATTTGCTTCTATTGTTAGAAGTCATCAGCCTGATGCTGAGTTTATGATACATCAGACCTGGTCGCTTTGTTCTGCCCGTCTTGCAGGCTATAAGGTGGAATATCAAACATACGATAAGGGCAGACTGTTTTTTGACAGAACAAAGGCTAATTTTGCCGAAGCTGCTAAGCGACTTGGTAATGTGAAAACAGTGCCTGTTGGAGAGGCTATTCAATACGCAAAAGAAAATTATGATTATTCGGATGATTTAAAAAATAAGAAAACTATGTATGCGGATGAAGTAAGCCATCTGTCAGATTTAGGTAAATATTTGGCAGGCTGTGTTTGGGTGCAGTTCTTATTCCCTGATGTTGATGTGAGAAACACTACATATATAATAGACGGAATTTCTCCTGATACTGCAAATAACTTAAAGTCTATAGCATACGATACTGTTACGAAAAATTAAATTTTAAAATTATAAAAACCTTTCTTTCGGTAAATAATAAAACCGAAAGGAAGGTTTTAAATATGGCTAAAAACGCAATGTCGTTTATAAAAGGAATGGGTGCCGGAATGGTAGCAGGTGCTGCCGCAGTAGTTGTGGGAAAGGTAATGCTTAGCGACCACAAGAATGTCACAAAGGGTTCTACAAAGCTTGTAAAAGCGGTAGGGGAATTTGTAGACGGAGTACAAACAATGTTCCATTAAAAAAGGATGAGCACAGGCTCATCCTAATTTTTTGCTGTTATTTTTTTAATTGCAAGCGATATAAAGTATACTGCTACGGCAACGAATATTATTACCGCACCTGATGATATGGTAAAATGGTATGAGATAAACAGTCCGCAAAGGCAAAATATTGCAGAAAGAAGGCTTGAAAGCAACATTCTAAGCTGTAGGTTTTTTGTTATAAGCGAGGCGGTAGCGACAGGTGCTGAAAACAGTGCTATGCAGAGTATTATGCCGACTGCTCTAATAACTACCACAATACCAAGAGCTGTTAAAATAAGTATTGCATATTCGTAAAAATCGGTTTTTATGCCAAGTACCTTTGCAAACTCGCTATCCAGCATATATGCCTTTAAATCGTTGAAAAATGTTATTACAAAAAGCAAAATTATAAAAGCCAAAATAAGCATAAGGAAAATATCTAACTTTGTGACAGATAAAATGTTTCCGAAAAGGTAGGCATTCATATCAGGCGGATAGCCTTCCATTAAAGAAATGAAAATAACACCAAGTGCCATACCAAGCGACCAAAATAGCGAAATAATAATGTCTGTCTTAGCGTGGGTTTTACGCTTGATTGTTGCAATAGCCATCGCAGAGCCTACCGAAAAAGCCGCTGCCCCTATAATCGGTTCAAAGCCTAAAAGATAGCCAAGTCCAACTCCACCATAGGCAGTATGTGCTATACCGCCACACATCATAGTAAGCTTTTTTTCGATTATGATTACACCTATAATTCCACAAATTATGCTTGAAAGAAGCGAGGCTACAAGTGCGTTTGTTAAAAATTCGTATTTAAAAATATCGTTTAACATTTTAAATTTCCTTTGACTAAACAGTTCGGTTTATACATATTGTTCTTGAAGCAATACTATTTGCTGTATCAAGGTCGTGTGTGACCATAATTACGGTTTTGCCGTCTTTGTTAAGCTTTGAGAGTAGCTCAAAAATTTTGTCACTTGAAGCTGTGTCTACATTTGCAGTAGGCTCGTCAAGGATTATTATGTCGGGATTGCAGGCGATGGCTCTTGCTACTAAAAGACGTGCAAATTCTCCACCGGAGAGGGCTGAAATTTGCCGTTTTTCAAAATCTTTAAGCCCTACAGCCTCCAAAGCATTAATTGCTAAAGCATATTCGTCGGCCGAATATTTTTTAAAAGCATTTATTCCTTTGTTTAAAAATGCAGTTAAAACTGTGTCTATACAGTTTATGGGAAAATCTCTGTCAATGCTTGAAATTTGGGGGACATAGGTGATTTTAAGTGTTTTATCTATTGATATTTTTCCAAAATCAGGCTTTAAAAAGCCTAAAACCGCCTTTAAAAATGTGGTTTTCCCGCCACCGTTAGGGCCAATTATTGCTACAAATTCGCCCTTTTTAATTTCAAGGGATATATCGTTTATCGCTTCGACTGTGTCATACGAAACAGATAAGTTTTCGGTTTTAATTACTGTCATTATTTCATCGCCTTTGCAATAGCTTCTGCCATAGCTTTCATATTTTCAGGGTAATCGTAGGAAAGCGGGTCTAATTTATACGCCTTACCGCCGATTTCCTTAGCAAAAGCCTTCGGCATTTTGTCGGAATTTTCGGTTTGATAAAATATTGCTTTTATGTTTTCTTGCTTTGCAAAATCAATCATCTGTGCTAACTGTTTTGCGGTGATTTCTTTGCCATGCTCCTCTAAAGCATACATTTTAAGGGAATATTCATCCGCAAAATAGGAAAAAGCGGGGTGAAAAACTATAAACTGTCGCTTTTCCTTATCGGCAAAAAGTGTGGAAATTTCTTTATCTACCGCTTCAAGCTTTTTTATATATTTTTTCGAGTTTTTGAGGTATTTATCTGCATTTTCGGGAAAGGCTTTAGAAACCGCTTTTTCTATTTCGTCGGTAGCGGTGAGCATTCTTTTGATTGATAGCCAAATGTGTGGGTCTCGGTGCGAATGCTCGCCCTCTGTCAGTTCGGGATACTTCTTGGCTATCTCTTTATATAACTCAATTTTTTCGGTTGTGTTGTTAAGAGAAGGTATAATAAAATTTTCCTCCATAGGAAGTCCTAATGAAAAATAAATCTGAGCATTCTGCAATGCCGAAATTTCCTTTGCCGATGGCTCATAGCTTTCGGGGGATGCACCTGTCGGCAATACGGTTATTACGCTTACTGTGTTATCGCAAATGCTTTCAACAATGCTTGCAATGGGCGGTATTGCCACTGCTATGACCGGTTTTTCGTTATTTGTATTTTTATCACTCTTACAAGCGGTAAGTGTTATTAAAAATATGGCAAGTAAAATAGAAAGAAGCTTTTTCATAAATCCTCCAATTTGCAAATGGTTTGCAAATTATATTTTATCGCTAGTTTGTCCTTTTGTCAAGAAAAAATGCAAATCACTTGCATTTTGAATGTAAATGATATATAATGCTATCCGTGAGGTGTTTACTAATGCAAAAAAGAGCATACAGCACTAAATCCAGAGCTTGTATTTTAAAGTATTTAGAGGAAAACGCTACTGTTGCAGTATCGGTAGGGGATATAGTAGCTTTTCTTGAAAAGCAGGGCATTAAGGCAAATGTGACAACCGTATATCGCTTTTTAAATCAGTTAACAGAGGAAAAGCGGGTTATAAAATTTACTGATGAAAGCGGTCAAAAGGCAGTTTTTCAGTTAGCGAGCAGGGAAAAGGAATGTCATAAGCATATTCATATTAAATGCGTAAACTGTGGCAAAATACATCATCTTGATTGCGGTTTTATGGATGAAATAAAGAACCATTTAAAAACAGAGCACAGCTTTGATTTGGTATGTGAACAAAGCGTGCTTTACGGAATTTGTGCTGACTGTAAAAAATAATTTTTATTTTTTGAAAAAAAGGGTTGCATTTTTAAGTGTTATTGTATATAATAGTAATACACAAGAAAAACAACTCAATATCGCGGAGTGGAGCAGTT
>JAZNBP010000117.1:0-21697 GCA_045587085.1 Acutalibacteraceae bacterium
AACTGTTAAATATTTAACAATTTTATTAAAGAAAGGTAAATGATAATGGCTTTCTATTTAAAAGGAGCAAAAATTCCGCATTATAAGAATACGGCCCTAATGTCCGCCGTAAAGTTACCCGATGTAAAGCGGGTTGTTATCCCGACCGCCATGCATATAGGTGCACCTGCAAAGCCCGTTGTTAAAAAGGGAGATACTGTTAAAGTGGGTACTCTTATTGCCGAGCAAAACGGTTTTGTTTCGTCCCCCGTTTATTCAAGTATTTCGGGTACTGTGGCTTCGGTTGAGGATATTTTACTTTCAAACGGAAAAATGGCTCCTGCAATTACTATAGATTCTGACGGAAAAATGGAGCAGGACGAAAGCATAGCTCCTCCCAAAATCCGCAAAAAGCAGGATTTACTTGATGCTTTAAAGCAAAGCGGTATAGTAGGTCTTGGCGGTGCAGGATTTCCGACCTATGTTAAATTTGCTACTGACAAAAAAATTGAATATTTGGTAGTAAACGGTGCCGAGTGCGAGCCCTTTATCACGAGCGACTCTGTAACAATGGTTGACAGTGCAAAGGATATTTTAAAGGCTATTGATGTTTTGACAAAGCGATTTAAAATCGAAAAGGTTATAATCGGCATTGAAAAGAACAAGCCCGAAGCTATAAACAAAATGAAAGAAATTGCTGAAAAATGCGATAAAATTTCAGTTAAGGTGCTTCCCTCTATGTATCCGCAAGGCGGTGAAAAGGTGCTTGTTTTCCACACCACCGGCAGAGTAATTCCTATGGGAAAGCTTCCGATTGATGTTGGCTGTGTAGTAATCAACAGCACTACCCTTGCTACTTTGGGTAAATTTATTAAAACAGGTATGCCTCTTGTTGAAAAGTGCATCACTGTTGACGGCGGGGCTGTCGAAAAGCCTCAGAATGTGCTAGCCCCGATAGGCACTCCCATTTCTGAATTGTTGAATTTTTGTGGATTAAAGAGTGAGCCGAAGAAAATTCTTTACGGCGGTCCTATGATGGGAATTAGCGTTCCCGATATTGACTCTCCCGTTCTTAAAAACACTAACGCAATTTTAGCTTTTGACGAACAACAGGCAACAGAGCCTAAAACTACCGCTTGTATAAAATGCGGTGCGTGTGCACATCATTGTCCATTTGGCATTGACCCCACAAGAATTGCAGAAGCTAAAAAACAACAAGATATCGAACTGCTTAAAAAGGTCGGAACCGAGCTTTGTATGGAATGCGGATGCTGTTCATTTGTATGCCCTGCGAAACGCCCGATAGTTCAAAATAACAGACTTGCAAAAGTAATGCTCAGAGAAGCCGCAGCAAAGGAGGCAAAATAAAATATGTCATCACTACATTTAACCTCTTCTCCGCATATAAGGAAAAACATCACGACCTCCTCTATTATGCTTGACGTTATTATTTCACTTTTACCGGCAACTGTTGCAGGCACATTGATTTTTGGCATAAGAGCTTTACTTCTTATAGCAGTGTGTGTGTTTACCTGCGTATTAGCAGAATATGTATTTAACAAAATAACCAAAAAAAATCAGACAATAGGCGATTTAAGTGCTGTTGTTACAGGTCTTATATTAGGTCTTAATATTCCTCAATCTTTACCTGTATGGCAGGCGGTTATAGGTTCCTTATTTGCAATAATTGTAGTAAAATGTCTTTTCGGCGGTATTGGTTGCAATATTGTAAACCCCGCACTTACTGCACGTGTGTTTATGCTTATTGCGTTTCCTTCTGCTATGGCAAAGGCTGATTTCCCGAAATTTGTTGATACCGCTTCTTCGGCTACACCCTTGGTTTTAATAAGCGAGGGTAACGCTCCGTCACTTAAAACCTTGTTTTTAGGTTTTACCGGCGGTGCTATAGGAGAAACCTGTGCGTTGGCACTTCTTATCGGCGGAATTTATTTGATTGCACGCCGTGTAATTACTTGGCATATTCCCACAGCGTTTATAGGTTCTGTATTTATACTTAGCTTTTTACTTGACGGATTTAGCTTTACAGCAGCACTTTCGTGGGTGCTTTCAGGCGGACTGTTCCTTGGTGCATTCTTTATGGCTACCGACTATGTAACCTCGCCTCACAACTCATTAGCGAAAATCGTTTACGGTGTTGGAGCTGGCGTTATTACTGTGCTTATCAGATTTTACGGCAACCTACCGGAGGGCGTATCCTACGGCTTGCTTCTTATGAATATTCTTAACCCCTATATTGAAAAAATCGGACCCAGAAAGCTGTTTGGAGGTAACGTTAAATGAAAAAGCATTTAAAAACGGTTTTATCTCTTACAGTTATCTGTGCCGTAATAGCCATTTTGTTGGCACTAACTAATTCTATTACAGCACCAATCATTAAAAATCAAGAAGACTCTGCTACTCAAGGTGCACTTAAAGAGGTTTTGCCAAACGGTGAGGATTTTAAGGAAATTGATATTTCAAAATATAAATTCCCTGCAACCGTTATTGAGGCTTACAGCGAGAAAAACGGCGGTTGCGTATTTAAGCTTGAAACCACAGGTTATTCAAGCGGACTTGTTATTATGTGCGGTATAAGTCCCGACGGAACCGTAGCAGGTGCTGTGTGTATCGCCTCTCAGGAAACCAATAACGCCGAAAAAACCTATGGTGATAAGGTAAAGGGCAAAAATGCTGAAAACATTGATACAGTAGATACCGTTTCAGGCTCAACCCTTACTTCTACCGCTTATAGAAATGCCGTAAAGGACGCACTTAACGCATTTAAAATTTTTGGTGGAGAAGCGGTTGATATAAGAACAGATGAGGAAATCTTAGCCGAAGGCTTAAACACTGCCCTTCCCGCAGCCAAAGGAAGCTTCACTGTTTACTATATGAAGGGTACTGTTTCTGTGTATGAGGGTGCCGATAATACCGGTTATGTTTTCAGAGTAAACGACAGCTTTGTTCCGACCGACATTAACGGAAATATTTTATCCGAGCCGGATGAGGCTACCTTTAACACTGTATCATCATTAGCAAAAAATATTTTGGAATCAAAGCTTACTGCAATAGATAAAACAAAATATCCCACCATTAAAAGCAGTGTTGATGAAATCCGCAAGACACCCGACGGCGGTTACAGATTTAAAGTCCGTGCCGAGGGCTACGGTATTTTAGGCAAGAGCGATAAATGGCATCCCACAAGCGGAGAATTTATAAGAATTACCGCCTTTGTTTCAGGAAACGGTCAAATAATCTCTTGCGTTACAACCGCTGAGGGCGAGACCGAAAATATTGGTTCTCTTTGCTCAACTCCCGAATTTTACAGCCAGTTTAATGGTAAAACAGAATCAAATTATAATGAAATTGACGCTATAAGCGGTGCTACAATCACTACCGACGGATATAAAGCCGCTATAGGCACAATATTTGAAACTATTAAAATTTTGAAAGGAGAGGTACTATGAAAAACGGTAATTTATCCCTTATATTAAAAGGCCTGCTCCTTGAAAACCCCGTATTTGTATTAATTCTTGGCACCTGTCCCACATTGGCAGTATCAACTACCGTTATTGGTGCTATTGGTATGGGACTTGCAGCAACAGCAGTTTTAATCTGCTCTAATGCAGTAATCTCGCTTTTGCGTAAGGTGATACCCGAAACCGTCAGAATTCCTTGCTATATCGTAATTATCGCCGGCTTTGTAACAATCGTTCAAATGATAATTCACGCATATTTGCCCTCCCTTTACGAAACCTTGGGTGTGTATTTGGCACTCATTACGGTTAACTGTATAATTTTGGGCAGAGCAGAAATGTTTGCAAGTAAAAATAATGTACTTTCCTCTGTTTTGGACGGTGCTGGTATGGGACTTGGCTTTACTTTAGCACTCTTCGCAATGGCACTTATTAGAGAAACTCTCGGTAAAGGCAGCATTTTCGGAATTGCCATTCCATTTATGGAAAACTTCAAAATTTCAATTTTAGCTCAGGCTCCCGGCGGATTTATGGTTTACGGTCTGCTAATTGCCATAGTTTACAAGTGTACCCACGGAAAAGCTCCTTTTAAGAGAAGCTTTTCGTGTGAGGGCTGTCCCTCTGCTGCTTTTTGTGGCAAGAAGGACTGTGCCGCTTTAGAAAAGGAGGAAAATTAAATGGAAAACTTTAAACTGTTAATTTTTATCCTTATGTCCTCCGTACTTGTAAACAACTATGTTTTAAGTAAATTTTTAGGTATATGTCCGTTTTTGGGCGTTTCAAAAAAGCTTAATTCGGCAGTTGGTATGGGTATTGCCGTAATATTTGTTATGGTAATGGCAACCGCCGTAACCTACCCGATACAAATATTTGTGCTTGATAAGCTAGGCCTTGGCTATATGCAAACTATCGTTTTCATACTAATAATTGCGGCTTTAGTTCAGTTTACAGAAATGGCACTTAAAAAATTCCTGCCGTCTCTTCATAAAAGCCTTGGTGTGTATTTACCGCTTATCACTACTAACTGTGCGGTGCTCGGTGTTACAATACAAAACATTTCAGACGGATATAATTTTATTCAGTCAATGGTGTCATCTCTCGGCTGTGGACTAGGCTTCCTTTTGGCAATGGTACTGTTCTCGGGTATGCGTTCAAAAATAATAGAAAGTGAAATCCCCGAAAGCTTTAAGGGACTTCCGGTAACGCTTATTTCCGCTTCATTTGTGTCTATGGCATTTATAGGCTTTGGCGGAATTGCGGAAAAACTTTTCGGTTAAGAGGTAAGGGCTATGATAATTGATATTTTAATTGCTTTTGGCTTTGTAACAGCTCTTGGCCTTATTGCCGCAGTGCTTTTGGCTTTAGCTTCACACTTTCTGTTTGTACCCGAAAATGAAACCGTTAAAAAGGTGCGTGAGTGCCTTCCCGGTGTAAACTGCGGTGCTTGCGGATATACCGGTTGCGACGAATACGCAAAGGCGGTAGCAGAACAGGGTGCTAAAACTAATCTTTGCGTACCCGGTGCCGATGCCGTTTCAGAAGATATTTCAAAAATTATGGGCGTTGAATTCGAAGATGTTGTTGAAATGGCAGCATTTGTACGTTGCAACGGCAATGTGAACGATACAATAGAACCTAATATTTATGAAGGTATCCCCACCTGCAAAGCGACTTCTATGATTTACGGCGGTCCTAACGCTTGTAAATACAGCTGTCTCGGTTGTGGCGACTGTGCGGCTATCTGCCCTGTAAACGCTATTTGTGTGGATGACGGTGTTGCACGTGTAAACCGCAAAATTTGTATAGGCTGCGGTCTTTGTGTTGATACCTGTCCAAAAGGCATAATAGAGCTTTCTCCGCAAATAGCAAAGGTTGCCGTTATGTGCAGCAGCCACGATAAGGGTGCGGTTGCCCGTAAAAAGTGTAAAAATGCTTGTATCGGATGTAAAAAGTGTGAGCTTAACTGTCCCCATGACGCTATAAAAGTTATTGATAATTTAGCAACTATTGATTATAGTAAATGTACCGGTTGTGGCAAATGTACAGAGGTTTGCCCCACAAAATGCATTAAAGTAATAGGCTGATGAAAAAACAGCTTCGTAATGATTTGATTTTAATAGGCAGTATTTTAATAGTGGCTGTTTTGGTAGCTCTTATCCTTATTGTAACTGCAAAAAAAGGCAATTACGTTAAGGTTACGGTAGACGGAAAAACCGTTTCGCAATATCCTTTAGAAAAGGATGCAGAGTATAAAATCAAGACCGACTACGGTTATAATCTGCTTGTTATCAAAAACGGTTGTGCTTATATAACCAAGACCGATTGCAGGGACAAGATTTGCCAGCATCACCACGCCATTAAAAACGAGGGTGAAAGCATTATTTGTCTTCCCCACAAGCTGGCAGTTACGGTTGAGGGGGATTAAAATGAAGTCTAAAAGAATAGCATACCTGGCAATATTTACTGCCTGTGCTCTTATACTTTCATTCGTGGAAACACTTATTCCGCCCGTTTACTCAGCTGTACCGGGAATAAAAATCGGTCTTCCCAACATAATAATTATTTACACTCTTTATAAAATTTCCGCTTTAAGTGCATTTTCTGTATCTATTATCAGGGTTTTTCTTGTAGCTCTGCTTTTTGGAAATGCAATGACATTATTTTACAGTTTTGCAGGTGCACTTTTAAGTCTTGCTATAATGGTTATACTAAAGAAAACAGCCCTTTTTTCTGTTACAGGTGTAAGTGTAACAGGTGCTGTTTTTCACAATTTAGGTCAAATTATAGTTGCAATCCTTATACTTGATACGGTTGAAATAGGGTACTATATGATAATCCTTACGCTTACAGGTGTTATTTCGGGAGTTTTGGTTGGCATACTCTCAAGCGTACTTTTAAAGCGTACCGAGCATATTAAAATCCTATAAAACCGTTTTAAAGATTACAACAAAAAAGGAGAATTTTTATGAAAAAACTTATTGCTCTTATTCTATCACTATTGTTTATCCTATCCCTTTCAGCCTGCGGTCAGAAAGATGCCGATACCGATATGGCTAAAAACGAAAAGACTAAAATGGGTATTGGAATTTATACCGTGTCTGAAGGTGCTCAGGATGCCTCTGCCGATAAAAACGGCAAATTCCCCGTAAGCACAACGGTTGCTTCTATTGTACTTGATGCCGACAACAAAATCGCAGACTGTCGCTTTGATGCTTTGGATTTTGATATTCCCCTTACTGCTGACGGTAAGGCTTCAGCAATAGAAATTCCTGAAACCAAATACAATTTGAAGGACGCCTACGCTATGAAGAACGCCGGTGCAAAATACGAATGGTATGAGCAGGCCGACCGCTTTGCAAAGGTTGTAAACGGTAAAAGCTTAGAGGAAGTTAAAAAGCTTTTAGCTGAGGACGGCAAGGGAAATGACGATGTAATGAAAGCCGGATGTACTATTGAAATCAGCGGTTTTGTAAAAGCACTTGAAAAAGCATTCCAAAACGCAAATAACTAAATTTATAAGGTGAGCTTTAGGCTCACCTTATTTAAAAGGAAAATATGAAAAAAATACTATCAATTTTTTTAGTAATTTTAATTTTTTCGCTTGTCGGCTGTAAAGAAGAAATAAAAAAACAAAAATTCACAGACTATACTTTTGAATATTTTGATACCGTAACCACTATTGTGGGCTACGAGGAAACCGAGGATATTTTCAAGAAAAACTGTGAAAAAATTAAAGCCGAGCTTTCAAAATACCATAAGCTTTACGATATTTACAGTCTTTATAGCGGTGTAAACAATTTAGCGGTAATAAACGCAACAGAAAACGGCAAGCATACCGCAACCAAGGTAGATAAGGAAATAATTGACCTTATTGACTTTTCAAAGGAAATTTACCGCAAAACAGACGGTAAGGTTAATATAGCCTTCGGAAGTGTGCTGTCCTTGTGGCACAGTGCACGTGAAAACGGAATAAAAAATCCCGAAAGTGCAACACTTCCCGAAAAGAAAACCCTTAATGAAGCGGCAAAGCACACAAATATTGACGATATAATAGTTGATAAGAATAATAACACCGTTTATTTAAAGGATGATGAAATGTCCCTTGATGTCGGTGCTATTGCCAAAGGCTATGCAGTAGAGGCTGTCGCACAATTTATGAAAGAAAACGGCTTTAGCTCTTACATACTGAATGTGGGAGGAAATGTCAGAACCCTAAGTCCAAAGCCTGACGGCAAAAAATTTACAGTTGGTATTGAAAACCCCGATAAAAGCGACACAAAGAACCCGTATATTGAATATCTGTCAATAAGCGATATGTCACTCGTTACAAGCGGAAATTATCAGCGTTTTTATACTGTGGCAGGAAAAAATTATAATCATATAATAGATACTAGCACGCTTTATCCCGCAGAAAACTTTGTCTCGGTATCGGTGCTTTGCGAAAGCTCTGCTTTGGCGGACGCTTTTTCTACCGCACTTTTTTGTATGAGCTATAAAGAAGGCGAAAGACTGGTAGCTAACACCGACGGATTAGAGGCTATGTGGGTTTTAGAAAATGGGGATAAAAAATATTCTGACGGCTTTAAAAAATACACCGTCAAAAAACCTTGATAGGGGGATTTTTATATGACCTTAGTTTTACTTACCGCACTCGGCGTAGGCGGTGCTACGGTAATAGGTGCCGTCTTAGGCTTTGCTTTTAAAAAGGTGTCACACAAATTTTCGGATATTGTACTTTCCTTTGCGGCAGGTGTTATGCTTTCGGCTGCTGTTTTAGGACTTATTATTCCGTCAATTGAAACAGGCGGAAAATATGGGATTATAATTACCATAGCAGGAATATTCACAGGAGCTTTGGCACTTAACCTTATTGATAAATTAGTTCCGCATTTGCATAAAATGGTAGGAAGCGATATTGAAAGCCATAACAATTCAAGCCTTAATAAGGTGCTTTTATTTGTAATGGCAATAGCAATACATAACCTTCCCGAAGGCATTGCCGCAGGTGTGGGCTTTGGAAGTGAAAATATGTCCGAGGCACTTTTGATAGCCGGCGGTATAGCACTTCAAAACGTTCCCGAGGGTATGGTTATAATAGGACCTATGCTAGCTTCCGGCGTGTCTCCTAAAAAAACCTTTTTAATTGCAGCTGCTACCGGATTTATAGAGGTTATCGGAACATTTATAGGCTATCTGGCAGTAAGCATTTCAACCGCAATTTTACCCTTTGCCCTTGCCTTTGCGGGTGGCACAATGCTTTATGTAATAAGCGATGAAATGATACCCGAAACCCATTCTCACGGTTGTGAGAGAGGGGCTACCTACTCGCTTCTTGCAGGCTTTTGCCTGATGCTTTTATTCGATTTTTTTCTTAACTAAAAAATGCGAGACTTCCCATTTTGAGAAGCCTCGCATTTTTATTTCAGTTATTATTTTTCTTCTTTTTTATCTGTCTTTTTTTCAAGTGCTACATCAGCTATTGTAACATTAACCTTTGTAACTGCAGTACGTGTCATATTTTGGATTTTATCCTTAACATTAGCCTGAACCTTTTCGGCAATATCCTTTACAATGGCACCCTTTTCAACACAGATATATACATTAATTTTAATAGCGCCGTTGACGCTTTCAATCTTTACACCCTTAAAAGGCTTTTTGGTTTTAACCGCACTTTTAAGATCTACAGCTTTTTTGGAAAGACCAACAACGCCCTCTATTTCCTTTGCGGCAATTTCGGTCATCTTTTCGATTACTTCGGTATTAATTGATAAATTTGTTGTGCTATTATTCATATTATAAACCTCCATTATGCGATATTTATAATAATATTATACCACATTTTTAAAATAACACAACACTTTTATTTTGCTACGGGGATAATTTTTATATTTGAAAGTACAATATCGGTCTCATTTGTCACAATATCTTGTATTTGAACCGTTTGTGCAGTGCTTAATCCTTCCGATTTTACTATTATAGTAATTCCTTTGTCGTTTATCACAGCCATAGCCTTAGAAAAGCCCTTTGCTTTTAAAAGTGCCTCTATATCCGCTTCCGCTTTAATGCTTTTGCCGATATTCTCAATCATAGTAAGTGCAGTTTTTTTGTCCTCATCTGTAAGCTTTTCACTTTTTAAAAGCTCCTCAACGGTCTCTACTGCCTCGTCGCGAGCCTTTTCACGCTCCTTTTTGGCGGTAGCAAAGTAGTCCGAAGCAGACGCCGCTGTTTCTACAACTTCGCCGGAAACTTCGGAATTGACGTATGCCGCCTCACCTAAATATTTTGTAGATGTAGGTACATATTTTGCATTAAGCCATATAGCAGCTGCAAGTCCCAATACCAAAACGCCTACCGTAATTTGTCCTTTTGTTAAAACCTTGCCCTTTTTCATCAGCTTTTCCTCCCACAGATGTATACTCTTTTCGATGTAATGTTAAGTGCTGCCGTAACAGCTCCCGTAAGTTTTTGATTTATAAGCTCATTGTCTCCCCCTTCACAAACGATTGCAACTCCTCTGACAGAAGGCATTTTTGCCGTAACTAAAACTGTTTTTTCACTGCCGTCGGCATTTTTTACGGTTATGTAGCCTGTTTTCAGCTCACTGCCCGAGTTATTATCAGAATTGTTTGTTGTTTCCTCTTCAATATTGGCATAAGAATATAAAACTGAGTTTTCGAAGGTGATAACCACACGAGCCCGTCTGTCACCCGTAATACTTTTTACCATATCCTCAACACTTTTTTGAAGCTCCTCTTTGTATTCCTCATAGGAGAATTCTCCCTCTTGAAGCTTTGTACTTGCCTTTTCGTTCGGTATTAAGGACGATAAAAATATAAGTAAAATACCGCTAATGCCTATAATTATGAGTATTTTCGGTTTTGAAAATATTTTTTTATATTTTACTATCAGCTCATTCATTTGTAATTATCACCTCTACCGTATTAGCTACCTCCCCTAAAGCCTGTTTGACCGCCTCATACGTCTGGTCGGTTTTTATTTCTACTTTAGTAATTTTTATGTTGCCGTTTTCATCTTTATTAGTAAAAACGGTGACAGCACTAAAATTTATATTACTGTTTCTTAGTGCTTCGCTATATGTAAGCTTTGCGTTTTCTACCAATAATTCATCAACCTCAGCCTGAGATACCTCAAAATCGGGTAGCTCAACATCTATGTTTCCTACTTTTCCTGCCGTAATTACCGTAACCAAAAAAGCAAGAGAAAGTAAATATTTAACCGATTTTGAAATGTTGCCGTCAGGAGTAATGATATATAAAATACCAATAAAAACCGACGCGACACAAAAAGATAAAATTATTGCTTTTACATATTCCATTATGCCTTACCTACTGTTATTACTACAGCGAGCGAAATAACAAACATCGCAAGCGTTAAAAGTAATATTCCTATAAGCACAGCTACCACGCTGTCAATACTTTTTATAAGTGATGAAATTTTTGAAACCCCGAAAAGCTCGGCTACGGCACTTGATACTATAAAGCCTACCCGCCATAAAAAAAGCTCAAGCAAAAGAGGTAGAAAAATCACAATGCAGGCAACCACTCCCCAAACACCTATTGATGATTTCAAAAGACCCATTGACGCCGTAACGGTAGTAAGAGCTTCGGAAAGTGCAGTTCCTGCTACAGGAACCGCCGAGCCGATTATAAATTTGGCAGTTTTAACTGTCAGGGTGTCCACCGATGTATTTACTGCGGTTTGTATGCTTAAAATTCCGATAAAAATTGTGGTAAGTAAGCTCATAATCCAAAAGCTTAGCTTTTTTATACCGTTTGCTATTCCCGAATTTTCAATAATTGGCGAAGAGCTGGAAGTAACGCAAAGAGCCAAATACCCGCCCATTAGCGGAGTAATTACAAAATTGCAAATATAGCTTACCACCTGAGTAGCGTACAGTAGCACCGCACTCATAGAAATTGATGTTGAAATTCCCGTAGACGAGGCTACCACCACCGCAAAAATCGGTATAAAGGCGGTCATAAACGCCGCACAGCCACGCATTGCATTCACTGTAGCATTAATAGTGCTAAAAACGGGTATACAAATAAGTGCCGCGGCAGATACTGCGGTTGCAAAAAGGCAAACACCTGAAACCGAACCGCCCTCAGCGTTAGCGGTAATTACAGATGAAATAATAATCACCGCTATTATTGATAGTGTCGCCGAAAGCGGAGCTTTTGCACCACTTTTCAAAAATGAAAAAATGTGGGTAAAAACATTCTCTACCGTCAGATTGTCGGTCCATTTTTCGTTTTCGGTATTAAGACCGTTTTCATTCATAAATTCGCGTGTTTCGTCAGGCAAAGCATATTGTAGGTCGCCTGAGCCACTTGCATTATGTTGCTGCTCATACACAGAAGCCTTAACATTAATAACAGGTAAAGAAAAATATATAATACCTATTAAAATTATAATTCTTTTAAACATTTATAAATCCCACTGCTGTATTAAGTATTGAAAGCACCAGCGGTACGCTTAGAATAAAAATAGCCACCTTGCCTGTAAGCTCCGCCTTTTGTGCTAAGGAGTTTTGTCCGGCATCTCTGCAAGCAGTCGCCACAAAGGATGTTATGTACCCTATTCCAACCGCCTTTAAGGCTACTTTAAAATAAGCCGACTCTACCCCGTAAGATACAAGTGCCGACCGTATCTCGGCTATTGGTTCGCTTAACTTTTTTATTATTATAAAAGCCGCAAAGCCGGAAGCCACTACCGCTATTAGTAACGAAAATTCGGGGCTTTTCTGCCTCAACACAATACATATAAAAGCCGATATAAAAATTATCAATAATACCTTTGTTAGTTCCAGCGTCATAATCCAAAAAGATTTTTAACGGTATCAAAAAGCTCGGCTACAGCGTTTACTACCATTAAAAGCACAACCACAAGTCCTGCAAGCGTAGTAAGTAACGCCTGCTCCTCCCTGCCCGAACGCACAAGCACTAAATTAAGGACTGTCACAATAATACCTATTGCCGCTATTTTAAAAATGAAATCAACATCCATTAGTATCACCTATATTAATAAAATACAAAGCATAACCCCCACAAGCATTCCCATAGAGCAATAAAGCTTGCAGATTTTATCCGACTCGGCGGCAGCTTTTTTTAAAATTTCCTCTAACTGATTTAAGTAGCTTGTTGCTCTTTTATATTCGAAGGTTCGGTCTCTACACCCAAGCTCAATTAAAAATTCCTCTAAAACATCGGCTTCCTCGGTTTTGAGAAAACTGCGGTTTACTATCGGCTTTCCAGCTGAAAAGTATGCCGATTCCTTACTAAACCGTTTTAAAATTAACTCCTCCTTAGAACCGCTTCCGATTTTAATATCATTTGCAAGCAATTTGACCGAGGTGCAAATCCCCTCAATTTTTTTCACCCTTTTTTTCACCCTAAAGGCATAAAAAAAGCCTAAAAGCGAAGCTGAAACAAAAATCAGCAAAAGTCCTATACCCTTTAAGAAGACCATTTCATCAAATCCCTTGCGTCATATATTTTAATTTCTCCACCGTGAAGCTTTGGAAGAAGTGCTACCTGCGAGACTATACCCTCACTTAAAATACCTCTTGTAACCCTTCTTTGCATAAGCTCATCAAGACTTCCTATGTGTGCGGTGGTTACTACCTCTACTCCTGAAAAAAAGCTTTCTTTAACGCTTTTAAGCTCAGCATCATTTGCAATTTCATCAAAGGCTATTATCTCGGGGAACATTGTTCTTAATGCAATAGAAACCCCTTTTGCCCTGTCCTCAATAAACATAACATCGCAGGTGCTTCCCAAATCATTTTGGAAACCGCCTGTTTTATAGCCGGCAACCTCGCCACGTGAGTCTATAAGTACAACACGCTTGTATTTTCCCTGCTTTATACTCGCCTGACTTCTTATAAAATCTCTAAGAACGGTGGTTTTTCCGCTTCCGGGCGGTCCGGCTATTAAAATTCCTTTGTTTTTATAATCATTAACTATTTTGCTTGCCGCACCCTTTATTTCACGGGCTATTCTTATGTTTATAGAAGTAATGTCGGTCAGATATCCCTCCGAAGAAAATTTGCCCGCAAGCCCTGCACGCCCTCCGTTTTTAAGGGTTAAAAAACCGTTTTTCAGCTCCTGCTCGTGTGCAAAGACCGAGCTTTCGCTTAAAAGCTCAAAGCTCTCATCTATATCTCTTTTTGTAACCGTCACTAAATCGGATGCCGCAAAAAAGGAAACCTCGCCGTTTTCCCTTACAAAAACTGTATCAGAGCAAACGGTCAAAGCAAGCGGTAAATTAAGTCTTAGCCTTATTTCCTCTGCCTGCTGTCTTACCTTAAGCGGGACCGCCTCAAGTATACCTCTAAGCCTTAACCCAACGCCGTAAAGTGCACTGTCAAAGCTATCGTTTCCCTTCATTTTAAACACCTCACAATAAAGACTATGAAACGGTTGTCCTAAATATAACCAAAAGGCAATTAGTTTTAAATATCGCAAAAAAATAGTTGACAAAACGGATTATTGGTGATATACTACTTAAAAATGCATTGACGGAATTATTGGTTATATTTAAGCTTTTCAGAGAGTCGGTGGCAGGTGCGAACCGATAAGAGAATATAATTCAAGTCTCATTCCTGAGCAGAGCCGCAGAAAGTAAAAAGTATGTGACTACGGAAGGCCCCGTTATCTGAGTCAATAGCTTGTTAGAGCTAAGCTTGAGTGACCGTTTTTATCGGTAATCAGGGTGGTACCACGGATTAATTTTCGTCCCTGAGACAGCACAAAAGTGCGTCTCAGGGGCTTTTTTATTACATAATTGGAGGTAATAAATTATGCAAATCAAAATAGCAGACAAAACCTTATGCCAAAAAGAAAGAAGCTTTTCCTTTAAAGAAAAGCTTGAAATTGCCCGACAGCTTGAAAAGCTTAATGTAGACATTGTCGAGCTACCTAAAATTTCAAATACAAAGGCAGATGCACTACTTATAAAAACCATTGCCTCCTTTGTTAAAAATAGTATAATTTCTGTAGCTGTTGAGCTTAATAAAGAAAGTATTGACGCTGCCATTTTAGCACTTTCTACCGCTAAGAAGCCGAGAATTCGTATAGAGGCTCCCGTATCTACAGTAGTTATGGAATATTCATACCACAAAAAAGCAGATAAAATGCTCCTTGCTGTAGCCGAGCTTATTGCTTATGCTAAACAAAAAATAGCCGATGTTGAATTCGTTGCAATAGACGCTACCCGTGCGGAGGATGACGTGCTAAAAGGCATTATTAACGCTGCTATAGAAAGCGGTGCGACTACTGTTACCGTTTGCGATACTGCAGCAGAAATGTTGCCTGATAAATTTGGCGAATTCGTAAAAGCCGTCTCCGAGTGTATTTTAAATACACAGATTACCTTAGGTGTATGCTGTGATAATAAAAACAGTCTTGCCAGTGCTAATGCTGTAACCTCTCTTATGTCGGGGGCTACACTTGTTAAAACAGATACTACAGGCACTCTTGTTCCGCTTGAAGCCTTTGTAGGCATAATCAAAAATTGCGGTGCTAAGTCAGACCTTGAAACAAACGTAAAACATACCGAACTTAAACGTATAATTAACCAAATTAATTGGATTTCAGATAACGGAAAATCTGAAAAAGCACCTGTCGGCATTGTTTCCGGTGAGGATAGTATGAGCTTTACAGCAAGTGATTCTGCCGAAACAATAGCTTCTGCTGTGTTAGGACTTGGCTACGATTTAACCGACGAGGATATTAATAAGGTTTATGAGGAATTTCTGCGTGTTGCAGAGAAAAAGAGCATTTCCTCTGCCGAGCTTGACGCTATTGTTGCAAGCGTTGCACTGCAGGTTCCTGCAACCTATAAGCTTGTAAGCTATGTTATAAACAGCGGTAATATTCTGCCGACCTCTGCTCAAATTACCCTTAAAAAGGATAACGAAAATCTGCAGGGAATAAGCATTGGAAACGGACCTATTGACTCGGCATTTTTAAGTATTGAACAAATCATCGGTAGCCACTTCGAGCTTGACGATTTCAAAATCACGTCTGTTACCGAAGGCAAGGAGGCCATGGGACAGGCGATTGTAAGACTAAGACAAAATGGTAAGCTTTATTCAGCCGGCGGTATTTCGACCGACATTATTGAGGCTTCGATTAAGGCTTATCTAAATGCTGTAAACAAAATTGTTTACGAGGAGGAAATCTAATTGAAACTCTCTTTTTCAACTAAAGGTTGGCATAACAATACATTTAAGGAATTTTGCGAAATAGCAACAGATTTGGGCTTTAAGGGTATTGAGCTTCACAATATACATAACCGCCTTTTCACCGATAAGGACGGTGCTTTTCACGATAATACTGCAAGGGCAACAGTTAGAAAACTTTATGAAATGAAGCTAAGCCTCCCTTGTATTGATACTGTTTGCAATCCCACCGAAAAGGCCGAGGCTGATGCTTCCTTTGATGAAATTTCAAGGTGCATTTCGATTGCAGAAAATTTGCATATACCCTATGTTCGTCTTAAGGCGTACGGCAACGATGAGGACGCTATGCGTGCAACCGTTGAGAAGATTTTGCCTATTGCAGAGGAGAAAAAGGTAACACTTCTTATCGAAACCTGCGGTATGTATAGCGATACACTTCGTCTGCGTGAATTTTTAGACAGCTTTGCCTGTGATAATTTAGCAGCTCTTTGGGATATGTACTCACCCTACTTTGAAAACGGTGAGACTGCCGAAACTACAATCAAAAACCTTGGTGCTTACATAAAGCACGTTCATATTAAGGATGCCGAAAAAACCGAAAGCGGTGCTAAATTCTGTCTTATAGGCGAGGGTGAAATGCCTATCGGCGATATGATGTTAGGTCTTCGCTCGGTAAACTATGATGGCTTTATCTCTCTTGAGTGGCATCCCGAATGGTGCGACGAGCTTGACGATATGGAGATTATTTTCTCCCAATTCGTAAACTATATGAAGCAATTTAGCGACACCTCTAAAAGTGATAATTCGCTCTATTTCAACCGTGCCCATACAGGTAAATATGTTTGGGAAAAGGATAGGCTTATAGACCTTACCTTCTCTCAGGTGCTTGACCGTATGGTTGAGGAATTCCCCGACCAATACGCATTTAAGTACACCACCCTTGACTATACCCGTACCTATTCTGAATTCAGAAACGATGTTGACACCTTTGCACGTGCTCTGGTAGCCCTTGGCGTAAAGGCAGGCAGTCACGTTGCAATTTGGGCTTCTAACGTGCCACAGTGGTATATTTCATTCTGGGCAACCGTTAAAATCGGTGCGGTGCTTGTAACTGTAAATACTGCCTATAAAATTCACGAGATTGAATATCTTTTAAAACAGTCCGATACCCACACTCTTATTATGACCGAAGGCTCTAGGGACTGCAATTACGGTGAAATCATTGCCGAGCTTTGCCCCGAGCTTGAAAACACCAAGGAGGGCTCTCCCCTTCACAGTAAGCGTCTGCCCTTTATGCGTAACGTCATAACAGTAGGCTTTAATCAAAAAGGCTGTCTTACTTGGGAAAAGGCACTTCTTAAGGCTAACAATGTACCTCTTAGCGAGGTTTTGCGTATGGCAGCTGCTGTTGATAAGGACGATGTCTGCAATATGCAATACACTTCGGGTACTACAGGCTTCCCCAAGGGTGTAATGCTCACACACTATAATGTTGTAAATAACGGTAAATACATCGGCGACCATATGGAGCTTTCTACTGCCGACCGTATGATGATACAGGTACCTATGTTCCACTGCTTTGGTATGGTGCTTTCTATGACCGCATCTATGACGCACGGAACTACTATGTGTCCGCTTCCGTATTTCTCTGCAAAATCGGCACTTGCTTGTATAAATCAGGAAAGAATAACCACCTTTAACGGTGTTCCTACTATGTTTATTTCTATGATGCAGCATAAAGATTTTGCTAAAACCGACTTTTCACATATCCGTGTAGGCATTATGGCGGGAGCTAACTGCCCTGCCGACCTTATGAAAAAGGCTACAACCGAAATGAATATGAAAGAGATTGTATCTGTTTACGGTCAGACCGAGGCTTCCCCGGGATGTACTATGAGCAGTTATTACGACTCTTTAGAGGTCAGAACCGAAACCGTAGGCTCGGCATTTGCTAATGTTGAATGTAAAATCATAAATCCCGAAACGGGCGAGGATTGTGCCATAGGCGAAAACGGTGAATTTGTAGCACGTGGTTACAATATAATGAAAGGCTACTACAAAATGCCTACCGCCACAGCAGAGGCTATCGACCAAAACGGTTGGCTTCACACAGGCGACCTTGCCTGCTGTGACGAAAACGGAAACTATAAAATCACAGGCAGACTAAAGGATATGATTATCCGCGGCGGTGAAAATATTTATCCTAAGGAAATTGAGGAATTTATCTACACCTGCGACAAGGTGCGTGATGTTCAGGTAATTGGTGTACCCGACAAGCAATATGGCGAGGAAATTATGGCTTGCATTATACTGAAATCGGGCGAAAGTATGACCACAGACGAAATGCGTGATTATATCTCCTCACATATGGCACGCCACAAGGTACCCCGCTATATTGAATTTGTAGACAGCTTCCCGATGAATGCCGCAGGCAAAATACTTAAATACAAAATGCGTGAGGATGCTGCACAAAGGTTAGGTCTCAAATGATAAATGATATTTTAGTAATTGATGCACATTGCCACATATACCCCGAAAAAATTGCCGCAAAGGCAGTAAACGGCACCGATAATTTTTACGGTGAACATTCGGTAGGCACCGGCACTGTGGACGATTTAATAGAACGTGAGCAAAAGGCAGGCATTGACAAATTTGTGGTGCAGTCAGTCGCTACTACCCCGCATCAGGTATCAAGAATAAACCACTTTATAGCCGATGAGGTAAGTAGTAAGCCCGAAATTCTGACAGGTCTTGGCACACTTCATCCCGACAGCAGTGATATTAAGGGTGATATTGACGAGCTGATAGCGTTAGGCTTAAAGGGTGTAAAACTGCATCCCGATATTCAAGCCTTTAAGCTTGACGATTACCGATGCCTTAAAATTTATGAAATCTGTGAGGAAAAGGGCTTACCGCTTTTAATCCATACAGGCGACTACCGTTACGATTTTTCCAATCCCAACCGAATGCTCCCGATACTTGATATTTACACCAATTTAACAATAGTCGGTGCTCACTTGGGCGGATGGTCTATTTATGACGAGGCGGCAGAAAAATATAAGGATTATAAAAACTTCTATGTTGACTGTTCCTCAAGCTTTTACTATTTAAAGCCTGAAAAGGCAAAGGAGATAATCCGCACCTATGGAGCAGAGCGTGTGCTTTTCGGCACCGACTATCCAATGTGGGAGGCAAAGACAGAACTTGAATATTTTTTGTCTTTAGGACTTGAAGATTGGGAAAATAGGTGTATACTAAATATGAACGCTAAAAAAATTTTTGGAGTGATATAAATGAGTAATTTGAAAATCGGAACAAAATGTGTTCAGGGCGGATATACCCCCGAAAACGGCGAACCAAGACAAATCCCGATAATACAAAGCACAACCTTTAAATATGCCACAAGCGAAGCTATGGGCAAGCTTTTTGACCTTGAAGCAGAGGGTTATTTCTATACCCGCCTTCAGAACCCTACTAATGATATGGTAGCTAAAAAGATTTGCGAGCTTGAGGGCGGTACTGCCGCAATGCTTACCTCGTCAGGTCAGGCAGCTTCGTTTTATTCTGTATTTAACATTGCCTCTGCAGGCGACCATATTGTCTGTTCCAGTGCAATTTACGGCGGAACCTATAATCTTTTTGCCGTTACAATGAAACGTATGGGAATTGAGTTTACCTTTATTTCTCCCGATTGCACTGATGAAGAGTTAAATTCCGCATTCCGCGATAACACAAAGGCAGTTTTCGGCGAAACCATTGCAAACCCTGCTTTGGCTGTGCTTGATATTGAACGCTTTGCAAATGCCGCACACGCACACGGTGTTCCGCTAATTATCGACAACACCTTTGCAACCCCAGTAAATTGCCGACCTTTTGAATGGGGTGCAGATATTGTAACCCACTCTACCACAAAGTATATTGACGGTCACGGCGTATCTGTAGGCGGTTGCATTGTAGATAGCGGAAAGTTTGATTGGACACGCTACCCCGATAAATTCCCGGGACTTTGCACTCCCGACGAAAGCTATCACGGTGTTACCTATACCGAACGCTTTGGTTTAGGCGGTGCGTTTATCACAAAGGCAACAGCTCAGCTTATGCGTGATTTCGGTTCTATTCAGTCACCGCAGAATGCTTTTTATATCAATTTAGGTCTTGAAAGCCTGCACCTTAGAATTAAAAAGCATTGCGAAAACGGTCTTGCTGTAGCTAAGGCTTTAAAGGCTGACGACCGCATTGCTTGGGTAACCTATCCTTCGCTTGAGGGCGATAAATACTATGAGCTTGCACAAAAATATTTGCCTAACGGCTCTTGCGGTGTTGTAAGCTTTGGGGTAAAGGGTGGAAGAAGTGCAGCTGAAGCCTTTATGAAAAACTTAAAGATTACAGCTATTGAAACCCACGTGGCTGATGCCCGTTCCTGCTGCTTGCATCCGGCAAACGCAACCCACCGTCAAATGAATGATGAGGAGCTCACAGCTGCAGGTATTTCTCCCGACCTTATCCGTTTCTCTTGCGGTATAGAGGATGCCGAGGATTTAATTGCAGATATTATGCAGGCTCTTGATAAAATATAAATTTAAAGGAAATATTTAATTATGCCTATTAAAATTCCAAACGATTTGCCCGCAGTAAAAATTTTAAACGATGAAAATATCTTTGTTATGACCGAAACCCGTGCCATAACACAGGATATCCGTCCGCTTAAAATTCTGCTTCTTAATTTAATGCCAAAAAAGATAGAGACCGAAACTCAGCTATCTAGGCTTCTCGGTAATTCTCCCTTGCAGGTTGATTTTGAATTTATCCACACAAAAAGTCATAAATCCAAAAACACCTCTGCCGAGCATCTTTTTACCTTTTACAAAACCTTTGAGGATGTAAAGGACAAAACCTTTGACGGTATGATTATTACGGGAGCCCCTGTAGAGCATTTGGAATTTGAAGAGGTTGAGTATTGGGATGAACTCTGCGAAATAATGGAGTGGACCAAAACCCACGTTCATTCAACCTTTCACATTTGCTGGGGTGCTCAGGCAGGTCTTTACTACCACTATGGCATAAAAAAACATCCTCTTAATAAGAAGATGTTCGGTGTTTTCCCGCATACGGTTGATTATAAGCGTTCTATTTTGCTTCGTGGCTTTGATGACACCTTTATGGTTCCCCATTCACGCCACACCACCGTTTTGGCAGAGGATATAAAAAAGGTAAAGGACCTTCGTATTTTGTCTACCAGTGCGGAAGCAGGCGTTTACGCTGTTTCTACCAAAAAGGGCAAGCAAATATTTATAACCGGTCACTCCGAGTACGATAGGGATACCCTGGCACAGGAATATTTCAGGGACTTAGAAGCCGGAAAGGATATAGAAATTCCAAAAAATTACTTTCCGCAAGATAACCCTAAGAAAACCCCCTTGGTTACTTGGCGAAGCCACGCAAATCTTTTGTACTCGAATTGGCTTAACTATTTTGTTTACCAAACCACACCCTATGATATTAATAAAATTAAATAGTATAAAAATGACACTTTCAAACTTGAAAGTGTCATTTTTTGTTTGGTTTGTGTTCAACAATATCAGATATAGAACAATCCAACAATTCACAAAGGTCATCAAGTGTATTTGTCGAAACCGACATATTCCTACGCAATCGCTGAACAGTACTTCCACTTATATTAAATTTAACCCTTAAAGTATATGTGGACATTCCTTTTTTCTTTAATGTTTCCCATAAAGGTGTATAAACAATCATAATATACCTCCAAAATATCTTGCATATTTTTATTATGCTCGATATAATGGTCATATAAAATGCTCTAATATTGGGCATACTGTGGAGGTAATTATGATTTGTACTTTTTTTGGACACCGAGATGCACCCGAAACAATAAAATCTAACTTAAAAACGATTTTAATTGATTTAATTGAAAACAAAAATGTAAATATCTTTTATGTTGGTAACAACGGTTCTTTTGATCGAATAACAAGAGCTTTACTTAAGGAATTAAAAAAAAATATAAAATTAATTATTATGT
>JAZNBP010000118.1:0-11370 GCA_045587085.1 Acutalibacteraceae bacterium
ACAAGCAGAAGGACATAAGGCGGCTGCGATTACCCGTGCAGAGGGTGATAAGCAGGCTATGATACTTGCTGCCGAGGGTGAAAGGGATGCCCGCATTGCCCGTGCAGAAGGTGAGGCAAAGGCAATATTCCTTGCCAAAAAGGCAGAGGCTGACGGACTTAGAGAGCTAAGACGTGCCGGCGCAGATGCTGCAGTATTAGAGCTTAAGAAGTATGAAGCACTTGTTGCTTTGGCAAATGGTAAAGCTTCTAAAATTATTGTTCCCACCGACGCGGTAGAGGCAACAAGGCAAAATGTTATATTTTCTGAAACGGCAGGTATAGGTGACGTAACACCCGAAGCTCCTGAGGAGCCTGAGCTTCCCAAAACAGACCCTTGCTGTGAGGAATAATTAGAATATAAACAAAATCCGTAACGAAGTGTGACTTCGTTACGGATTATTTTAATTTTTACTGAAATCCTCTAAAATTAAGCCCTCGTTTCGCTCAAGTGCCCAATTGATATTCCATTCGCTTGTGAAAATGAGTAGGTTGTTGCCCTTGAAGTCCTGAACCCACTTGGTATCAGATGTAAGGTTAAGCTTTTTAACATCTATATTTTCATTTTTAATCCAACGTACAAATTGGTAGGGCAGGTCATTTCTTATGATGTCAACATTATATTCGTTTTTAAGCCTATGCTCCAAAACCTCAAACTGAAGTACACCTACAACACCAACGATTACTCGTTCCATACCGGAATTCGGTTCGTGGAAAATTTGTATTGCACCTTCTTGAGCTATCTGCTCAACACCCTTTACAAACTGCTTACGCTTTAAGCTGTCCTTTTGCTCTATAAGAGTGAAATGCTCGGGAGCAAAGGTGGGGATACCCTCAAACTTTACCTTGTGTGAAGCTGAGCAAACGGTATCGCCAATAGAGTAAATACCGGGGTCGAAAACACCTATAATATCGCCGGCATAGGCTTCGTTTACAATCTGTCTTTCCTCTGCCATCATTTGCTGCGGCTGAGAAAGTCTAACCGATTTTCCGCCCTGAACGTGGAAGTAATCGGCACCTCTTTCAAACTTGCCTGAGCAGATACGGAAAAAGGTTATTCTGTCGCGGTGATTTTTATTCATATTAGCCTGAATTTTAAATGCAAAGGCAGAAAAATCCTCACTAAAAGGGGAAACCTCTTCTTCTCCTGACTTGCGGGGAAGCGGGTGAGTAGTCATCTTTAAAAAGCTTTCAAGGAATGGCTCAATACCAAAATTGGTAAGTGCCGAGCCAAAGAAAACGGGGGAAAGCTTGCCGTTGCGAACCTTTTCTAAATCGAACTCAAAGCTTGCACCGTCAAGCAATTCAATCTGGTCAACAAGCTCAGCTCTCTGATAAGGACCTATAAGCTCGTCTAATTTCTCGGTATCGGTAATATCACAAGCAATGCCCTTGATTTTATCCTGACCTCGGTGGAATTCGTTAAAGGTTATAATTTCACGCTTTTCGCGGTCGAATACACCTTTAAAATCAACACCGCAGCCGATGGGCCAGTTTATGGGATAGGTGCCGATACCAAACTCTTTTTCTAATTGGTCTAAAAGCTCAAACGGGTCACGTGCTTCGCGGTCAAGTTTATTTATAAATGTAAAAATAGGAATATTTCTTCTTGCTACAACTTTGAAAAGCTTTCTGGTTTGTGCCTCAATACCCTTTGCGGCGTCTATTACCATTACAACGCTGTCAGCAGCCATAAGTGTGCGGTAGGTATCTTCAGAGAAGTCTTGGTGACCGGGGGTATCAAGAATATTTATGCAGTAGCCCTCATACTCGAACTGCATAACCGAGGAGGTTATAGAAATACCCCTTTGCTTTTCAAGGTCCATCCAGTCACTTACTGCGTGCTTTGCGGTAGCCTTACCCTTTACCGAACCTGCTGTCTGTATAGCTCCGCCATACAAAAGGAATTTTTCGGTAAGCGTGGTTTTACCGGCATCGGGGTGAGAGATAATCGCAAAGGTGCGTCGTCTTTCAATTTCTTTTCTTAAATCTGCCACAGCAATTCTCCTTAAAAGTAATCAACCAAATAATGATATCACATATTATTCCATTTTTCAAGAATTTTAGGCAAAACCTCAATTTTTATTAAAAAGTAATTGACAAAGTCTTGGAAAAGGAGTATAATATTTAAAAATTTTCAAAGGAAAGGAAAAACGCATATGACTATTGCTATACTTAACAATCGATTTTATTACTGCCGTCATTGCGGATTTTCTGCCTTTTGGAAAACCTGTTAATTTGATGGCTTGTTTGCCATTCAATTAAAGGCAATAACCAAAGATTGAAACGTCCGCTTTGTTTGACCAAGGTCAAATCCAATGCGGACTTTTTGTTTTATTATTTTTCACCACAGAAAGAGGTAACGCATTATGGCTATGAATTTCCATCACAAGCTACCTATACCAAAGGATATTAAGGAGCAGTATCCCGTAAGTGAGGAAATGGCAAAAATCAAAAATGAAAGAGATGAAGAAATCCGCAGAGTTTTCCGTGGCGAATCGGATAAATTTTTGCTGGTTATAGGTCCCTGCTCGGCAGACCATAAAGAGTCGGTTATGGATTATCTTTCAAGACTTCATACTATAAGCCAACAGGTAAAGGATAAAATTTTAATCATTCCACGCATTTACACTAATAAGCCAAGAACTACGGGCGACGGCTACAAGGGTATGCTTCATCAGCCTGACCCGAATGCAAAGCCTGATATGCTACACGGAATTATTGCAATTCGTGATTTGCATATGTCGGCACTCAGGGAGTTTGGCTTTAGCTCGGCTGACGAAATGCTTTATCCCGATAATTACAGATATCTTTCCGACCTGCTTTCCTATGTTGCTATAGGAGCACGTTCAGTTGAAAATCAGCAGCACAGACTTACCGCTTCGGGCTTGGATATTCCCGTTGGCATGAAAAACCCCACAGGCGGCGAAATGTCGGTTATGATGAATGCAATTACTGCGGCTCAGCACAGCCACACCTTTATTTACAGAGGTTGGGAGGTTGAGAGTGAGGGCAACCCTTATGCTCACGCAATACTCAGAGGTTATAAGGATGCCTCGGGCAAGTCGGTATCTAACTATCATTACGAGGATTTGCGTCAGCTTCTTGAAAATTATCAGAAATTCGGTCTTTTAAATCCTGCTGTTATAGTTGATGCCAACCACGAAAATTCCGGCAAGCAGTATTTAGAGCAGATAAGAATTACAAAGGATGTACTTCATAGCCGCCGTCAGAATGACGATATTAAGAAAATGGTTAAGGGCATTATGATAGAAAGCTATATTGTTGACGGTGCTCAGAAAACAGACGGCACAGTTTACGGACAGTCTATTACAGACCCCTGTCTTGGTTGGGACAAAACCGAAAAATTGATTTTAGATATGGCAGAAGAGTTAAGCCGATAAACAGAAAGGAAAGTGCGATATGACTTCACTTGAAAAGGCAAGACAAATTATAAACGAAACCGATGCTAAAATGGCGGAGCTTTTTGTAGAGCGTATGAAAGCTTCAAAGACGGTTGCGGAATACAAGAAGGAGCACGGACTTCAGATATTGGATGCCAAGCGTGAGGAAGAGGTTATAAGAAAAAATTCACAGCTTGTAGAGGACAAGGAAATTAGGGAGTATTATGTAAACTTCTTAAAAGGAAATATTGCCGTATCAAGAGATTATCAGGAACGCCTGATGAACGGAATGAAGGTAGCATATAGCGGTACAGAAGGGGCTTTTGCTTATATTGCGGCAAGCAAGGCATTTGCCTTTTCAAACAAGACCGCATTTGCGGATTTTGAGTCGGCTTATAAGTCGGTCGAAAACGGCGAATGTGATATTGCAGTGCTTCCCGTAGAAAACAGCTTTAACGGTGAGGTAGGGCAGGTAACCGACCTTATTTTCCTGGGCTCGCTTTATATTAATAATATATTTGAGCTTGAGGTAACCCACGATTTACTTGTTGTTCCGGGGGCTACGGTCAGTGATATAAAGCAGGTAATAAGTCATCCGCAGGCACTAGGACAATGTGCTGAATATATTAAGGCAAAGGGCTTTGAGCCTTGCGAATATACAAACACAGCTCTTGCGGCAAAAAAGGTGGCAGAGCTTTCCGATAAATCTGTAGCTGCCATTGCAAGTGCTGAAGCTGCCGAGCTATTCAGTCTTGAGGTGCTTGAAAGGAACATAAATTCAAGCCGAAATAATACCACTCGCTTTGCGGTGCTTTCACGTGCGGAAAATACCCCAAAGCCAAACGAGACGGATATTCATACTGTTTTACTTTTTGCGGTTAAAAATGAGGCGGGCTCGCTTGCTAAGGCTATAGAGGTGATTGGTAGATACGGCTTTAATATGATATCGCTTCGCAGCCGACCGATGCATAAAGAATCGTGGCAGTATTACTTTTATGTTGAGGTAGAGGGCAATGTACATACCGATGCCGGCAAAGCTATGATGAAGGAGCTTGAAAGCTATTGTGACCGCTTAAAATCGGCAGGAACCTTTAAAAAGGAGCAAAAGCTATGAATTTACTTAAAATCGAGCTTCCTGACAGAAGTTACAATATTTATGTCGGAAGCGGTATTCTCTCTAAAGCTTGTGAATATATGAATTTAAACCGCAAGGTTTTCATATTAACCGATTCGGGCGTTCCAAAAGAATATGCTGAGACTGTTAAAGCCTGCTGTAAGGACGCGGTTATTTATTGTGTGCCTCAGGGCGAGGATTCTAAAAGTCTTGCGGTAATGGAAAAAGTATTAAAAGCGATGCTCGATTTTGGTATCTCCCGTAAGGATGCATTAGTTTCGGTAGGTGGCGGTGTTGTAGGTGACCTTGGCGGATATGCAGCTGCCTCTTATATGCGTGGTATTGATTTTTACAATGTTCCCACAACTCTGCTTTCTCAGGTAGATTCCTCTATAGGGGGCAAAACTGCTGTAAATCTTGGCAGTGTAAAAAATGTAGTGGGTGCATTTTATCAACCAAAGGCAGTTTTAATAGATACGGATACACTTAAAACTCTGCCACAAAGACTAATAGCCGCAGGTGCGGCAGAGGCGGTGAAAATGTCGCTTACCTCGGATAAAGACTTGTTTGAGCTTATAGAGGAAGAGGGGATAACCGACGCCAATTTAGAGGAAGTTATAATTCGCTCGCTTAAAATCAAAAAAGCGGTTGTTGAAGCAGACGAAAAGGAAAACGGACTTCGTAAAATTCTCAATTTCGGGCACACGCTAGGCCACGGAATAGAGGCATTAAAGCTTGGAGAGCTTTACCACGGTGAATGTGTGGCTCTCGGTATGCTTTATATGTGTTCGCAAGCAGTAAAGGAAAGGCTTATAAAAACTCTTAATAAGCTAGGTCTTCCTACCGATTATCAATATGATTTGGATAAGGCACTTGAGTTTGTAATTCACGATAAAAAGTGCAAAAACGGCGTTGTAGAAGCTATTTTGGTTGAAAATATCGGCGAATATAAAATTAAAGGCTTTAGCATAGATGATTTTAAAAGTTTAGTAAAGGAAAGGGCGGGGAAATTATGAAAAATACCTTTGGCTCGTCAATTACGGTAACTCTTTTCGGTGAGAGCCACGGTGACTCTATCGGTGCTGTTATCGACGGATTAGCTCCCGGAATTAAGCTTGACACAGAATATATTGAAAAGAAATTAACCCAGCGAAGACCGTCAGGTCAAATTTCTACTGCCAGGGTAGAAAAGGATAATTACCGTATTGTAAGCGGTGCTTTCGGCGGATATACCACAGGCACTCCGCTTACTGTAATTATAGAAAATCAAAATACCAAAAGCGAAAATTACGAAAAGCTGCAAATTATACCAAGGCCCTCGCACGCAGATTATTCAGCGTATGCTAAGTATCACGGCTTTGAGGATTACCGAGGCGGCGGACATTTTTCGGGCAGAATTACGGCGGCTTTAGTTGCAGTAGGTGCAATTCTTTCAAAGGCACTCCTTGAAAAGGGTATAAAAATAGGCACCCATATTCTAAAGCTTCACGGAATCTGTGACCGCGGTTTTGAGGATTATGAGACTGACATTAACTTCTTGCAAGACGTAAGCTTTCCCGTTCTCTGTAGTACCTTTGGCGAGCAGATGAAAAACGAAATAGCGTCTGCTAAGGCTGACGGCGACAGTGTAGGCGGAATTCTTGAAAGTGCTATTATCGGTATTCCCGCCGGTGTCGGCGAGCCTTGGTTTGACAGTATGGAAGGTGTTATTTCGCATATACTTTTTTCTATCGGCGGAATAAAGGGTGTAGAATTTGGCGCAGGCTTTGGCTTTGCAGATATGTATGGAAGCGAAGCAAACGATGCTTTTGTTATGAAGGATGGCGTAGTGACAACCAAAACTAACCATAACGGCGGTATTAACGGCGGTATTACAAATGGAATGCCTATATTACTCCGCTCGGCGGTTAAGCCTACACCTTCGATTTTCAAGGAGCAGGATTCGGTAAATCTTAAAACCTTGGAAAATGAAAAACTGATTATAGAGGGCAGACACGACCCTGCTATTATACACAGAGTACGAAGTGTAGTTGATGCGGCACTTGCAATAGCGGTTGCAGATATGCTGACTTTAAGGTTCGGCACCGATTATTTAAAAAGCGACAAATGAAAAGGAATTGAGCAGATGAAATACGGATGTATCGGAGAACATATGAAGCATAGCTTCTCTAAAGAAATTCATAATGCTTTGGCTGATTATGAATATGAAATAAAGGAAATTCCAAGGGATTATATAGATACTTTTATGCAAAACAGGGATTTTCTTGCTATAAACGTGACAATTCCTTATAAAGAAACGGTAATTCCGTATTTGCATTTTATAGACGAGCACGCAAAGGAAATAGGTGCAGTAAATACGGTTGTTAATAAAGACGGCAAGCTTTATGGCTATAATACCGATTTTTACGGAATGTTAAAGCTTATAGAATATGCAAAGATTGATTTAAAAGGCAAAAAGGTTGTAATTCTGGGTGCAGGCGGAACCTCTAAAACTGCACGAGCTGTCGCAAAATCCTTAAATGCTAGGCAGATTTTAACCGTTGCAAGAAGCGAAAGGGAAGGCGTTATCAACTATGACCGACTTTATAGCGAGCATTCCGATACTGAAGTAATTATTAACACAACTCCTTGCGGAATGTACCCGAATATATATGATTGTGCTACCGATTTAAAGAAATTAAAGTGTGTTTCAGGACTTGTGGATGCAGTATATAATCCGCTTAAAACACAGCTTGTTTTAGAGGCCGAAAGGGAGAATATAAAGGCAATTGGCGGTCTTTATATGCTTGTCGCCCAGGCTGTAAGAGCATCCGAAATATTTAGCGGTGCTAAATATGATAATTCGGTTATTGATACTGTTTATAGAAATATAAAAAGTAAAAAAGAAAACATCGTTTTAATAGGAATGCCGTCTTCGGGAAAAAGCACAGTAGGTAAGCTTTTGTCAGAAAGGCTGAAACGTAAGTTTATAGATACCGATACACTTATTGCGGAAAAAATCGGCACTTCGGTTTCAAGCTTTATTGATGAAAATGGCATAGAAAAATTCAGGGCTATTGAAAAAGAGGTAGTGAGGGAACTTGCCGTTTGCAACGCTTGTATTATTGCAACAGGCGGAGGTGTTCCTTTAAATGACAGCAATATGATGTCACTTAAAGCCAATTCACGTGTGTATTTTATTGACCGTCCTTTGAGTTCGCTTACTCCTACCGATGACCGCCCTCTTTCTCGCGATAAAAATGCAATAGAGAAGCTTTATAATGAAAGATATGAAATATACAAGTATTGGGCAGATAGTATAGTAGATGCCGATTGCGATGCTTTGGCGGTAGCAGTAAAAATAGAGGAGGATTTTTCTCGATGAAAACTATCTATGTAATAAACGGTCCAAACCTTAATATGTTAGGAATAAGAGAGCCGGATAAATACGGAACCGAAAGCTATGAAAGTCTCTTAAACCGACTTAATAATGACGCTTGTAAAAGGGGTTATACGTTGGTGGTCTATCAATCAAATCACGAGGGCGATTTGGTGGATAAAATTCAAGAGGCATATTTTAAAAATGCCGACGGAATTGTAATTAATCCGGGGGCATATACACATACAAGTATTGCCTTGCTTGACGCCTTAAAGGCGGTGAATATACCCGCTGTAGAGGTACATATTTCAGATGTTTCAAAGCGTGAAAGCTTTAGACAGATAAGCTATGTGCGTACAGCTGTTCAAAAAACTGTTATGGGAAAAGGACTTGACGGTTATTTTGAAGCGATTGATTTCCTGCTGGGAGAGTAGAATTTAAATGAGAATAAGAATTGAAAAGGGAATAGCTAACGGGCAAATTGTAGCTCCTGCCTCTAAAAGTGTGGCACATCGACTTCTTATCTGTGCCGGTCTTAGCGAGGGAAAGAGCATTGTAAGGGGTATTTCCGATTGTGCCGATGTGCTTGCTACCTTGGATTGCCTTAACACCTTAGGGGTTAAGACTGAAATTAACGGCAACAGCGTTACCGTTTACGGCAAAAATATGAGAAACGCAAAGCCTAACGGTTATCTTGAATGTCGAGAAAGCGGAAGCACACTTCGGTTTATGGTACCTGTTGCTATGCTTTCGGGCAATGAAGCAGTTTTTCACGGTGCAGAAGGTCTTATGAGCAGACCAATGACGGTCTTTGAGGAGCTATTTGCGGAAAAATTCAAAAAAGACGGCGACTGCATCTATGTGTCGGGCGGTTTAAAAAGCGGTGAATATACCCTTCCGGGTAATATAAGCAGTCAGTTTATTTCGGGACTTCTCTTTGCTTTACCGCTGAGCTTTGGGGACAGTATAATTAAAATTATTCCGCCTATTGAAAGCCGTTCATATATAACCCTTACAATTAATGCCTTAAAGGAATTTGGAGTTAGTGTTACTTGGCTTGACGACACTACCTTGTCAGTAAAAGGAAATCAAGTATTTAAGGCTACAGACGTTACGGTTGAGGGTGACTATTCGGGAGCAGCTTTTCCTGATGCACTTAATTTGTTTGGCGGTAAGGTGGAGCTGCTTGGACTTAAAGCCGACAGTGCCCAAGGAGACAGAGTATATAAAGAATGCTTTGAACAGCTTATGAAAACAAAGGCAACAGTCAGTATTGAGGATTGTCCTGATTTGGCACCGATTTTATTTGGCATAGCTGCCGCAAAGCATGGCGGAGTATTTTTAGGCACAAAGCGTCTTAAAATCAAGGAAAGCGACCGAGCCTCTACAATGGCAAAGGAGCTTCGAAAATTTGGAACAAAGGTTGAAATTAGTGAAAATTCGGTAACCGTTACAAAGGCAGATTTTCACACACCGACAGAGCCTCTTTACGGGCATAATGACCACAGGGTTGTAATGTCGCTTGCGGTTTTGCTTACCCTTACGGGCGGTGAAATAGAGGGGGCAGAGGCAGTCAACAAAAGCTATCCCGCATTTTTTGAGGATTTAAAGGCACTTGGGATAGGAGTAGAGGAATTATGAATTTAGATAAAAATACAAAAATACTTATAATAGGTCTTGGTGTTATAGGCGGAAGCTATGCGACAGGACTTACAAACAAAGGCTACAATGTATCTGCTATCACAAAAAGACAGGAGGATATTGATTACGCTATCAAAAATAATATGATAAGCTATGGCACCTCAGAAGTAGATGAGCAATTAATCAAAAATGCTGAGCTTATTATTTTTGCACTATATCCCACTGTTTTTATCGAGTGGATTGAAAAATATCAGCATTTGTTTTCTGAAGGCACGCTTATTACTGATGTATCGGGTATTAAAAGCAGTGTGGTATATCGTGTTCAGGATATTTTGCGAGAGGATGTAGAATTTATTTCGGCACACCCAATGGCAGGTAGAGAGCAAAGCGGTATAGAATTCAGCAATCCCGATGTTTTTAAGGGTGCAAACTATATTGTCACTCCAACAGACAAAAATACGCCTGAGGCTATAGCTTTGTGCCGTCAGCTAGGTGATATACTCGGTTTTACGCAAATTAGCGAGCTTTCCCCCGAGGAGCACGACGAAATGATTGCTTTTTTGTCTCAGCTTACCCACTGTATAGCTGTTTGCCTGATGACCTGCAACAATACGCCCAGTCTTGAAAAGTATACAGGTGACTCCTTCCGTGATTTAACCCGAATTGCAAAAATAAACGATAAAATGTGGAGCGAGCTGTTTATTATGAATAAGCAGGCACTGCTCAACCAAATGGATTCGTTTTTGGATGAAATTTCACTTTTCAGGGATATGATAAAAACTGAAAACAGCGAAGCGTTAAGAGAAAAAATGAGACTTTCTACTACAAAACGTAAGCTGTTCGATAAACCTGCAATCTGATACGGAGATGAAAAAGTTATGCTAATTTGCAGAGCAACAGATACCGATTTAGAGGGAATAAATAAGCTACTTTGTCAGGTGCTTGAGGTTCACCATAACGGAAGACCTGATATTTTCAAATCGGGCTGCAAAAAATATACCGATAAAGAGCTTCTTGAAATTATAGCAGATGACCAAAGGCCTGTTTTTGTAGCTAAGGAAAACGGACAAATTTTAGGCTATGCCTTTTGCATATTACAGCAACAAACCGACAGCAACATTTTAACCGATATAAAAACGCTTTATATTGACGATTTGTGTGTCGATGAAAAAATAAGGGGTAAGCATATAGGCACTAGCCTTTATGAATATGTTTGTGATTTTGCAAAGCAAATCGGTTGCTATAACATAACGCTTAACGTTTGGACATTTAACGAAAACGCAATGAAATTTTACGAAAAGTGCGGTATGCAAGAGCGTAATATTTATATGGAGAAAATTTTATGACATTAATATAATTGGAGATAAAATAAATTTACCCAAACGCAAACCAACAAGGCTCAGAAATTATGATTACAGCCAAAACGGATATTATTTTGTCACAATATGCACGTATCATAAAGAATGCATATTCAGTAATATTGTAGGGCAGGGGCTTGCTCCTGCCGAAATACAATTAACCAAATTTGGCAAAATTGCAAATGCAGAAATAATTGATTTGGAAAACAGATATAAAAATATCAAAATTGATAAGTATGTCATAATGATATACACGCAATAATTATAATTGAAAATAATACGGCAGGAGCAAGCCCCTGCCCTACATTGTCGGATTTTATATGTTCATTCAAATCAATAACAACAAGAAAATGTCGTGCGGTAAATTCTGCCGTAAAAATCTGGCAAACATCCTTTCACGACCATATTATTAGGGACGAAAAGGATTATCTTAAAATTTGGAATTATATTGACACAA
>JAZNBP010000119.1:0-2075 GCA_045587085.1 Acutalibacteraceae bacterium
AAAAGATAAATCTTAAAAACCGAAATTATTGAAGCCTCCGCCTTTTGGCATATTCATACCGCGAAGCATTTTTCTTTTGCCACCCTTGGAATTCATTTGCTTGAACATCTTTTTCATCTGCTCATATTGATTAAGCAGTCGGTTTACATCCTCAACCTTAACACCGGCACCTGCCGCAATTCTCTTTTTGCGTGAAGCATTGATTATGTCAGGCTTAGCCTTTTCCTTTTTGGTCATAGAGGTGATTATTGCCTCTACCCTGAGTAGCTGCCTGTCATCAACGTCAACATCCCTTAACTGCTTTTCCATACCCGGAAGCATTGATAGGATGCTTTTTAATGAACCCATTTTCTTGATTTGCCGAAATTGGTCAAGCAAATCGTTCATATCGAACTTGTTTTCCTGAAGTCGGCGGGCTGTTTCCTCCGCCTTTTTCTCGTCAAGCTCGGTTTCAACCTTTTCTATAAGCGACAGCACATCGCCCATACCAAGAATACGTGACGCCATTCTGTCGGGGTGGAATTCCTCCAAATCAGAAAGCTTTTCACCAACACCCGCAAACATAATCGGCTTGCCGGTTACCGCCTTTACAGAAAGTGCCGCACCGCCACGGGTGTCACCGTCAAGCTTGGTAAGGATTACGCCGTCAAGCTCTAAAATATCGTTAAAGGATTTCGCAATATTTACCGCATCCTGACCTACCATAGAGTCAATTACAAGTAAAATATTGTCAACCTCTACCGCCTCGGTGATACGCTTTAACTCATCCATAAGCTCGGTATCTATATGAAGTCGGCCGGCAGTATCAAGAATCAAAAAATCGTGTCCGTAATCCCTAGCATAGGCTACCGCTTTTTTAGCGATAATCTCAGGCTTTTCTGTTCCCATTTCGAAAACAGGAGCATTTACCGCCTTGCCCACAACCTTTAACTGCTCAATGGCGGCAGGTCTATAAATATCACAAGCCGCAAGCAAGGGACGGTGTCCCTTTTCACGCAAGTATTTCGCAAGCTTTGCAGAATGGGTTGTTTTACCCGAACCCTGCAAACCGCACATCATAATAACTGTGGGAATTTTATTTGAAATTTTAAGGCGTGACAGCTCGCTGCCCATTAAAGCGGTAAGCTCATCCTTAACAATTTTTATAACCATTTGAGGGGCTGTAAGGCTTTCCATAACGTTTTCGCCGATACATTTTTCGGTGACGCTGTTTGTAAAATCCTTTGCAACCTTATAGTTTACGTCCGCTTCCAAAAGTGCTAAACGTACTTCACGCATAGCGGTTTTAACATCCGCCTCAGTTAGCTTTCCTCGTGAACGCAGGCGTTTAAAAACACCCGCCAACTTATCGGAAAGATTGTCAAACGCCATTTAATTCACTCCTTTAAAGGCTTTCTATAATATCAATAATTTCGGAAAGATTGTCACAGTTTTCATTTTTAAGCTCCTGTGAAAGTGCTTTGAGCTTTAAAAAACGCTCACAATATCCACACTCTGCCTCAAAGCTTTTTAGCTGTGCTACCGAACGCTTAATAAGGTCACTCGCTCCCTGACGGGTTATCCCCTCATTCTCGGCTATTTCCGACAGCGATAAATCATCATCATAATAATACTCTGTGAGAGCCCTTTGCTTTTCGCTTAAAGCAAAGCCGTAAACATCAAGCAAAGCCGAAACATACAAATCTTTCATACACTTCACTCCCCACCGAGAATAGAGTATAACACACTTTTAAACGGTTGTCAAGTTTTTTTCTTTATAGTCACAATTTTTTTCTGCATAAAAAAAGGACTCGCTTAGAGTCCTTTGCTATCTACATAAAAACAGTCATCAGCCCATTTTAATGGATTTGTGTCAATATAATTCCAAATTTTAAGATAATCCTTTTCTTCCCTAATAATATGGTCGTGAAAGGATGTTTGCCAGATTTTTACGTCAGAATTTACCGCACGACATTTTCTTGTTGTTATTGATTTGAATGAACATATAACATCCGACAATGTAGGGCAGGGGCTTGCTCCTGCCGTTTTATTTTGAATAATAATTATTGCGTGTATGTGATTAGGCATTATAACAT